>JABDPL010000137.1 GCA_013042825.1 Flavobacteriaceae bacterium
ACTAAAGATCAGTCCGTTGAGTTTATACTGAACAATTATGGCCGATTCGATCTATCGGACTTCGATTATCTTAGTCTGGCGCAATTCTTTAGCTATTATGGCAATATTCAGATGTCTGTAGACCTGCTTACCGATAAGGCCAGGACCATTGAGATCGATGAAGATCTGTTGTTCTATTATATCAATTTGACATTGACCGATACCGCCCTTACCCAGACTTCGGAATATCGAACCATAATGCTTAACGCCTACAATCTTAACCGTGATCGCTATTGCAGGCTTTTCGATACCTTCGGAACAGGAGGGGTTACCTTTCAACTCCTTGAAGACCCTTATTTAAGGAACTCGTACTGCGAAAATTGCCAGGATCGTTAGGCCGCTTAAGAATTAAACTTAGTCGATATATGAAATAGGGCATCGCCCTGATATACTATTGGAGAGTGATTCACACTGAAGATATATCCCTTGTATGGTGATTTAACAAAGTGATGAAATTTTCCATAGGGATCGGTAATATGACCGATCACGTCGTTTTTTTCGACGGTTTGATTGATTCGGGCAGAGGCACGAAACATTCCCGAATAATTTGCCCGGATCCACTTGCTTTCATGAATGAACACGCAATTCTTTTTTGGTTTTGAGGCCTTGAATGTTGTTCGCAGCATGTCCAGGTGATTGAGTATTCGTTTAGCACCGTTAACGCCGGTGTTAGTGATTGTGGAATCAATATGGAATGATTTTCCACCTTCGAATAACAAAATGGGAACGCCCAGCTTATAACAGGTATTTCTGAATGACTTCCTGAGATTCCGGGTGTATAACACCACGGGAGCTCCGAAAACCTTGGCGAGTTCTTCGAGTTCCGGTTTCGATTTTCCTATGCGAATCTGGGCTGCATTGAAACGGTCGGAACCACCCGTATGAAAATCCAGGATAAGATCGGCATGAGGAACGATTTCTGTAATTAGCTTATGTGCAACACGACTGGCGAGAGAGCCTTTCTTACTTCCGGGGAAAACCCTGTTAAGGTCACGGCCGTCAGGAAATTCTCTGTCCATATGAACAAAGCCGAAAACATTTATAACGGGAAGGCATATGATACTGCCTTTTTTGGGCTTGTTAATTCCCTTGGCAATTATTTGCCTGACGATTTCTACGCCGTTGATCTCATCTCCGTGGATTCCTGCTGTAATTAGCACTGTTGGCCCCGGATTTTTCGATCGTTCTATAATAACGGGAACATCGATATTGCTTTGGGTGTGCAATTTGGCCACATTGAACTGAACCTCCTTTCTTTCACCAAGTCCGATTTTTTCTCCCAGAATATTCAGGAATTCATCTTCTTTCATAACTTATTGTTTCTTTCAATAAATGTTATGATGGCTTTGGCAATGTTCTTCTGGGTGGCGCCTTCAATGCCTTCCAGACCCGGTGTGGAATTCACTTCTAAAAGCAATGGTCCGCGGTTCGACTGCAGCATATCTACACCGCATACAGGAAGCTTTAAGGCCCGTGCGGCCTTAATGGCGAGTTTCAACTCCGATTCGCTCAGTTTAATATAATCTGCAGATCCACCACGATGAAGGTTTGAACGAAATTCACCTTCTACGGCTCGTCGTTTCATGGCGCCAACCACCTGGCCATCAACTATGAGTGCCCGAAGGTCGGAACCCTTTGCTTCGGCGATATATTCCTGAATAAGGGCTCTGGCTTGTAAACCGTTAAAGGCCTCAAGCACCGATTCTGCCGCGTTTTTGGTTTCTGCAAGAACAACGCCAAGGCCCTGTGTGCCCTCCAGTAGTTTAATGATCACCGGGGTGCCGCCTACCCGTGCAATTACCTCTTCTACGTCACGTGAATAATTGGTAAATACGGTCTTGGGCATGCCGATTCCGGCCTTGGATAATCGCTGAAAGCTTCTGAGTTTATCCCGTGATCGAATTATAGCATCTGAAGTGACCGTAGTGAATACATTCATCATCTCGAACTGGCGCACTACAGCACAGCCAAAAAAGGTAACCGATGCCCCGATCCTGGGTATCACGGCATCAACATAATCAAGTAATCGGTCTCTGTAAAAAATAGTGGGTTTTTCGCGCTCTATGATAAGGTCGCATTTCAGAGGATCGATAACTTCAACAAGATGGTTGCGCTTTTCACCCTCTTCTACCAATCGCCTCGTAGAATACAGATTAGCATTGCGCGACAAAATGACAATATTCATGGTACTCCGGACTAACCCGGCACAATATACTAAAAAAGCCAAACCACTTTTTATAATAGGCTATTTAATATAACTTTGAAATAATGAGCGAAACCACACTGGACATACAGCTAAAGGTCCTTCCTCATGAACCTGGAGTCTACCAATTTTTTGACAATGATGATAACATCATTTATGTTGGGAAGGCAAAAGACCTGAAAAAGCGGGTCAGTTCGTATTTCAATAAGAAGCACGACGATGGTAAGACTCGGGTTATGGTGAAGAAGATCTCAAAGATCAGACATATTGTGGTATCTACAGAGACCGATGCCTTGCTGCTGGAGAACAACCTGATAAAAAAATACAGGCCACGCTATAATGTATTGCTGAAAGATGATAAATCCTATCCGTGGATATGCATAAAAAAGGAGTGGTTTCCAAGGGTTTTTCAAACGCGGAAGCTTATAAAAGATGGCAGCACTTACTACGGCCCGTATACCAGCGTTCGGACGGTTCATACCTTGTTAGACCTGATAAGAGGCTTGTATCCGCTCAGAACATGTAAATACGACCTTTCCCCGGAAAAGATCAAGGCAGGCAAATACAAGGTCTGTCTGGAGTACCATCTCGGTAATTGCAAGGGCGGCTGTGAAGGCCTAGAAAGCGAAGCATCCTATCTTGAAAATATCAATGCCATTCACCAGATTATCAAAGGTAATTTCAAGGATTCTCTTAACCGGTTCAAAGAACAAATGCATGACTTGTCTGAGAATATGGAATTCGAAGAAGCCCAAAAGATCAAGGATAAAATCGATATTCTTGAAAACTACCAGGCTAAATCAACCATCGTTAACCCCAAGATCAGCAACGTGGATGTTTTTTCTATCATAAGTGATGAGACATCGGCTTATGTAAATTTCCTGCAGCTGTCTTATGGGTCTATCATTCGCTCCCATACCATGGAACTGAAAAAGAAGCTTCAGGAAACCGATAAGGAATTATTGGAGCTTGCAATAGTAGAGATCAGGCAACGCTATGATTCTAATTCCAATGAGATATATGTCCCCTTTAAAGTCGATACTATCGAGGACGTAAAGGTTACTGTACCACAAATGGGCGATAAGAAACGGCTGGTTGAATTATCCCAGCGAAATGCCAAATATTTCAGACTGGAACAGCTGAAACAGATCCGGATTGTAGATCCCGACCGGCATGTGGCACGGATCATGGCGCAGATGAAAGCAGATCTGCGGCTTGCCGAAGAACCCCGTCATATCGAATGTTTTGATAATTCCAATATTCAGGGGACAAACCCGGTTGCGGCCTGCGTTGTATTCAAAGATGGAAAACCAAGCAAGAAAGATTACAGGCATTTCAATATCAAAACCGTTGAAGGCCCAGACGATTATTCCTCCATGGAAGAGGTGGTTTTCAGGCGATATAAACGACTGTTAAATGAAGAGCAGCCCTTGCCACAGCTGATAATTATCGATGGAGGTAAAGGACAGTTGTCTTCGGCATTAAAAAGTCTTGAAGTTCTCGGACTCAGAGGAAAAATCGCCATCGTAGGAATCGCAAAGCGTTTGGAGGAATTATACTATCCGGATGATCCTATTCCACTATACCTGGATAAGAAAAGTGAAACACTCAAGATCATTCAGCAGCTTAGAAACGAAGCTCACAGATTCGGAATTGAACATCATAGAAACAAACGCAGTAAATCTGCCCTCACCACCGAACTCGAGACGATTCCCGGTATCGGTGAAAAGACAGTTACCGAGTTACTCAAACATTTTAAGTCGGCAAAACGGGTGTCATTCGCAAAAATTGATGAACTTGAGGAAGTCATTGGTTCTTCCAAGGCACAAAAAATATACAGTTATTATCATGATGATTAATCTATGAAACGCACATTCGTCATATTGTTTTCTTTGCTGTTTTTCTTTGGAAGGGCACAGGACAGCGATCCCAAAATCGGTTTGGTTCTAAGTGGAGGTGGTGCGAAGGGATTGGCTCATATCGGTGTTTTGAAGGTTATTGACAGTCTGGACTTGAAAATAGATTATGTTGCAGGGACAAGCATGGGAGCTGTTGTCGGGGCCTTGTATGCATCGGGCTACACTGGAAAACAATTAGACTCGATCTTCCGCAGTACTGACTTTAATGAATTGATAGGTGATGAAATACCACGCGCTTCGAAGGGGGTGTTTGAAAGAAGAAATTATGAGCGTTATATCATTTCGCTTCCTTTTGATGATTTTAAGATCAAACTTCCATCGGCCATTTCAAGAGGACAGAACGTGTTCAATTTACTTTCCAGGTTAACGCTGCATGTTAGCCAGATCGAATCCTTTGAAAACCTGCCAATACCCTTTTTCTGTATTGCCACCGATGTTGAAACAGGGGAAGCAGTGGTATTAGAGACGGGTAATCTGCCACAAGCAATTGAAGCTAGTGGTGCATTTCCTTCGTTGTTTCAGCCTATTGCAATTGACGATAGAATTTTGATTGATGGTGGTGTGGTGAATAATTATCCTATTGACGAACTGCGGGCGAAAGGAATGGATATCATTGTTGGTGTTGATGTACAAGATGACCTGGCCCAGAGGGAAGAGCTGAAATCGGCCCCTGAAATCCTGTTGCAGATAAATAATTTCAGGACTATTAAGGCTATGAAAACCAAGTCGGAGAAAACGGAAATCTATATCAAACCCAACATCAAGGATTTCACGGTCATTTCCTTCAATGAAGGCGCCCGGATCATTGAAAATGGCAGACAGGCTGCATTGAATGAGCTGAATGCCCTGGCGGAGCTGAGATCAAAACAGAGCGCTGAAAGACCGTATCGACCCAAAATCAGTATTGCCGATAGTATTGCCATCAAAAATATCAGCATTGATGAAAAAGCAGGATATCCGAGATCTTATATCCTTGGGAAATTGAAACTCAAATCTAATGAAACGGTGAATTATGAGCGTTTTGAAAAAGGCGTAAACAATTTAATGGCAACAGGCAACTTCAGTAGCTTCCTTTACGGGTTTGAACCTGAGGATGACGGATATAACCTTAACGCACAGCTTACACAAAGTGAGAACACAACCTTTCTGAAATTTGGGGTTCACTATGATGATCTTTATAAAAGTGCGGCCCTGATAAATTTCACTAAAAAACGTACGTTTTTCAATAATGATGTGCTTTCACTCGATCTGATCCTGGGGGATAATGTGCGCTATCAGTTCGACTATTTCCTTGACAAAGGTTTCTACTGGAGTGTCGGCCTTCGATCGCGTTACAACGAATTTAATAAGAACATAGGAGCCAGCCTGCTGTTGAGTCCTGAGGAGATCACACAAACCGGTTTGAACAAGCTCGGTATTGAGTTGTCAGATTTTACAAATCAATTTTTTCTTCAAACCTTGTTCAGAAGGGATTTTTCCTTGTCGATAGGCTTTGAACATAAACAGCTCAAGATCAAATCTGAAACGATAATCACAGGAGAGGAGCAGGAGACTGTTTTTGAAAATTCAGGTTTTATAAGTGCTTATGGGCAACTTAAATTCGACACATTCGATAATAAGTATTTTCCTAAGAAAGGGTTCCTGTTCGATGGTGATTTCCACTGGTATCTGTCCTCTACCGATTTCAACGATAATTTTGATGTATTTTCACTGGCGAAGGCAGATATTGCTTATGCATTTTCTCTTTCCGATAAGTTAGCCTTAACAATTGGATCGGAAGGCGGATTTAAGCTCGGTGATGATTCCACGAACGCTCTAAACTTTGCTCTTGGAGGCTATGGAAACGATTTCATCAATAACTTCATTTCCTTCCTCGGCTATGATTTTATCTCGATAACAGGAAACAGTTTTGTTAAGGGCTATCTCGATGTTTATTTCGAGTGGATTGAAAACCATCATATCATGGCCTCAGCTAATTTTTCCAATACAGGGCAAGATATATTTGTAGGTGGTGAGTGGATCACAGCTCCCGATTTCAGCGGTTATTCCATCGGTTATGGTATCGAATCGTTTATCGGGCCTCTCGAAGCCCGCTATACCTGGTCTCCTGAAATCGATGACCATATCTGGTTTTTCAATATCGGCTTCTGGTTCTAAGGCTCAAAGCATCTAAATTTTTCCGATATTTGTATTATGGAGCTTTTTTGGAAAGACTTACTCATTGCCTTGCATTTTCTGATCAAAAGAAACCCTGAATAAGACTGTTTCGCCTGATCATTAAAATGAAGTTCAATTCAAAAAATTTACTATGCCATTTTATCATAAATTAGGGAAAATTCCTGCCAAGCGTCATACGCAATTCAAGAAACCAAATGGCGGGTTCTATTACGAGCAGCTATTTGGCACTATCGGTTTTGACGGTATGTCATCAAACATGTATCATATTCACCGTCCAACCCAGGTCAAGGCCATAGGTAACAGGTTGGATATGAGTCCGAGAATTGCCGATGCCAACAATATAAGATCATATCGTTTCAGGGGTTTTCAGGTTGATTCTGTTGATGATTACCTGGAGAGCCGGAAGATCATTCTGTCTAACAGCGATTGCCAGATTATCCTAGCTGCTCCGAAGCAGTCGACAACAGACTATTTTTACAAAAATGCCGATGCTGATGAGCTGCTGTTTATTCATAAGGGCTCCGGGAAATTAAGATCGCAATTCGGCAATCTGGATTTTAAATATGGAGATTACCTGTTGATCCCGAGGGGAACCATATATAAGATCGAATTCAATTCTGAAGATAACAGATTGTTCATCGTTGAATCCACAAGGCCGATTTATACCCCAAAGCGCTACAGGAACTGGTTTGGACAATTATTGGAGCATTCGCCCTTTTGTGAGCGGGATATCCGGCAGCCTCATGAACTGGAAACACACGATGAAACCGGTGACTTTCTGATGAAGATCAAAAAAGGTAACGAATTGATCGATATGACCTATGCTGCTCATCCTTTTGATGTGGTGGGCTATGACGGCTTTAATTATCCTTATGCCTTTTCAATTCACGATTTCGAACCTATAACGGGGCGTGTTCACCAGCCACCTCCGGTGCATCAGACCTTTGAAACAGATGCATTTGTGGTCTGCAGTTTTGTTCCCAGGTTATACGATTATCATCCTAAAGCAATCCCTGCGCCATACAACCACAGCAATATCGATAGTGATGAGGTGCTGTATTACGTCGACGGAGATTTTATGAGCAGGAATGATATTGAAGCGGGTCATATCTCACTCCATCCTGCCGGAATACCACATGGTCCGCATCCCGGCGCCATGGAGCGCAGCATCGGAAAGACCGAGACTGAAGAACTCGCAGTAATGGTAGATACCTTTAAGCCGTTGATGATTACAGAAGAAGCGATTAAAATAGCCGATAACGATTACTATAAATCCTGGTTGGAAAAATAAAATATCATGGAAAAAGAATTAAAATCAGTAGACTACGGACTCGAGAAGATCTTCGAGGGTGCACAGGATTTCCTCCCTTTACTGGGTACAGATTATGTTGAATTTTATGTGGGGAATGCCAAGCAGGCGGCCCATTATTACAAAACCGCCTTCGGTTTTCAGTCCTTTGCATATAAAGGTCTTGAAACCGGATCTCGTGATGAGGTCAGTTATGTGGTGAAGCAGGACAAAATCAAACTTGTACTAACCTCACCGCTCAATAGCAAATCACCTATAAATGATCATATTGTAAAACATGGTGACGGGGTGAAGATGATTGCCCTGTGGGTTGAGGATGCTAAACGCGCCTTTGAGGAAACAACCAAACGCGGTGCCAGGGCTTATATGGAACCAATAGTTGAGAAAGACGAGTTTGGAGAAGTGATACGTTCAGGTATACATACCTATGGCGATACAATTCATTTATTCGTTGAGCGTAAAAACTATAACGGTATATTCCTGCCGGGATTCGTGAGTTGGGAGTCAGGGTATAATCCCGAACCCACCGGATTGAAATATATCGATCATATGGTGGGAAATGTAGGCTGGGGCGAAATGAATACCTGGGTAAAATGGTATGAGGACGTCATGGGATTTGAGAATTTCCTCTCGTTTGACGATAAGCAGATCCATACCGAATACTCTGCTTTGATGAGTAAAGTTATGAGCAACGGTAATGGCCGTGTCAAATTTCCTATAAATGAACCTGCCGAAGGCAAGAAAAAGTCTCAGATTGAAGAATATCTCGATTTTTATGAAGGACCGGGTGTTCAGCACCTGGCGCTTGCAACCGATGATATCATTGAAACCATCAAGCAATTGAGGTCCAGGGGAGTAGAATTTCTGCCACCTCCTCCTCAGTCCTACTATGATGATATTCCAAAGCGTCTCGGAGAGCATAAGCATTTGCTAAAGGAAGAGATCAAGGACTTACAGGAGTTGTCTATCATGGTTGATGCCGATGAAGAAGGATACTTGCTTCAAATCTTCACCAAACCTGTAGAAGATAGGCCAACCCTGTTCTATGAGATCATTCAGCGTATGGGGGCGCGTGGCTTTGGCGCCGGCAACTTCAAAGCACTATTTGAGGCTATTGAGCGTGAGCAAGCCAATCGCGGTACTTTATAATGTTTATGTTTATTTAGAATCCGTTAAAACTCTATCTCAATTTTGATAGAGTTTTTTCGTTTATTTACTTTTGGAATGGTAATTGTAATTTATTGGAAGTACACAATTTTTTTTGCTCTAAATAGTTACATTACAACAGTTTATAAAATGAAACGAATACTACTTATTGTTATAGCCCTTCTTTTTTGCCATTTCGGTATCGCCCAGGCCGATGGCGCTTTCGAAGAAGGCGAATGGTTTAGGTTCAGGATGAGTTATAGCGGCTGGATGAAGGCGGGTAATGCAACCCTTAGCGTGAATAATGACATGTTAAATGATAAGGCGGTCTATCATGTTGTTGGAAAGGGATGGACAACCGGAGCCATAAAGTGGTTCTTCAAGGTTGAAGACCGTTATGAAAGTTATTTCGACAAGGAAACGGGATTACCTTACAAATTTATCCGTGATATCGATGAAGGCGGATACACTAAGAATTTAGAGATAGAGTTCGACCAGGCTAATAGAAAGGCCTATATAAATAACATCAAGCATAATAAAAAAAGCGTAGCAGATACCAAACCTAACGTTCACGACATGGTATCGGCTTATTATTTCTTGCGAAATTCATACGAAACCGAAGATATGAAAGAAGGCGACGAGATCAGCCTTTTTATGTTCTTCGATAATGAGAATTATAATTTTAAACTGAAGTTCCTCGGGCGGGAAACTATCAGAACCAAATTCGGTAAAGTCAAGAGCTTAAAATTTAGGCCTTATGTCATGGCCGGACGGGTTTTTAAGGAACAAGAAAGTTTGACCCTATGGGTGAGTGCTGATAAAAATAAAATACCTTTGCGTATAAAAGCAGATCTTGCCATCGGATCTTTAAGGGCAGATCTCGATGCATTTAAGGGATTAAAACATCAGTTCGAAATACAATTCAATTAGCGTATGCCTGACCAACCCGATTATGATGACCTTCTAAATAAACTCAAAAGCAAGTATGATGCTCAGAGTGAGGATACAGAAGATTATCTGGAGGGTTTATTGTATAGCAAATCGATTACTTATTGGGATTATATACAGACCAATGCCCTCTTAAGCCTTCAGATCCAAAGAACGACATACCCTGATGAAATGGTTTTTATTACCTATCATCAGATCAACGAACTCCTTTTCAAAATGGTTCTCTGGGAGATTTCCCAGGTGGCCGACAGAAAAAATCTCGATGCGGATTTCTTCACGAAGAAACTGATGCGAATCAGCCGGTATTTCGATATGCTGACCACCTCTTTTAATATCATGAGGGAAGGCATGGAACTGGAGCAATACAATAAATTCAGAAAAACCTTAATACCCGCAAGTGGATTCCAGAGCGGGCAATACAGGCTTATCGAATTCGCCTCTACCGAATTGATCAACCTGATCGATATCCGGTTCAGGGACACCATCGACCGGAATACGCCCTTTGAACATGCCCTTGAACATCTGTATTGGCAAGCTGCCGGAAAGGATTACAAGACCGGGAAGAAAACTTCGTTGCTGACCAATTTCGAGAAGCGCTACAAGGAGGAGTTCATAACCTTTATGAAGACCTATAATACGAAGAATCTCTGGTCGAGGTTTAAAGAACTACCGAAAGCAGATAGGGACGAGCCCGGACTCTTAAAAGCGATGCGCCATTACGATTATACGGTTAATGTCACCTGGGTTATGGCACACTACAATGCTGCGGTTCATTATATCCTGGGCGAAGACGGCGACGGCGAGGCTACTGGTGGAAGTGACTGGCAAAAATATATGCATCCGAAATATCAAAAACGTATTTTTTTTCCTGAACTTTGGACTCAGGATGAATTAGATAATTGGGGAAAAGATCTATAGATGAAATTTAAGTGTTTAATCGGTTTGACGTCGGTTTTTATCTTCTTGCTGTCATGTAAAACAGAAGAGTCTCTGAACAAAGGTACCGAAGAGGTTTATAGGATGGAACAGGAAGACCTCATGGAATTCGGGTATAACCTGAATAACTTTACGGTAGTGCGGGACACGATTAAGCCGGGTGATACCTTTGGACTTATCCTGGAACGCAACAATATCGATTATCCGAAGATTTATGAGATTGCAGAGAAGGCTAAAGACACCTTCGATATCAGGAAATTACAGATCGGTAAGCCATATACCCTTCTGTGTTCAAAAGATGAAAGCAGGGAACCCCAAAGTTTTATATATCAACCGAACCGGGAGGACTATGTGGTGATCGAATTTTGTGATTCGATCCTGGCCTATCGCGAAAAAAAACCGATAACTCTTAGACGGAAAGTAGCCTCGGGAATAATTTCCGATAATCTGTCAAACACCATGGATCGGCAAGGTCTTCCGTATCAACTTATTTATGATATGTCAGATATCTATGCCTGGACCGTGGATTTCTTCCGGCTTCAGAAAGGTGATCGGTTCAAGGTTATATATAACCAGCGCTTTATTGATGATTCGATAAGTACTGGAATCGAAAGTATCGAAGCCGCTTATTTTGAGCATCGCGATGAATCATTCTACGCCTTTAATTACGTTATAGACAGCACAAAGAGTATCGCTGATTATTTTGACGAAAATACCAAAAGCCTGCGTAAAACATTTCTTCAGGCTCCAGTCAAATTCAGTCGTGTATCCTCGCGTTATAACCTGAATCGCAGGATCGCATATTACGGATACAAAAGAAGACCCCATAAAGGAACAGATTTTGCTGCTGGGGTGGGCACCCCCATTCTGGCAACTGCAAATGGTACCGTTATCGAATCGACCAGGCGTGGTGGCAATGGTAAATACGTAAAGATCCGGCATAATCCAACCTACAGCACCCAGTATCTGCATATGAGCAAACGCGCGGTTAATGTTGGGGATTATGTTAAACAAGGTGATGTGATCGGATATGTAGGCATGACCGGGAATACGGCCGGTCCCCATGTGTGCTATCGCTTTTGGAAATTTGGAAAACAGGTAGATCCATTCAAAGAAAAACTTCCATCAGCTGAATCTGTTCCTGATTCCTTATTAACCGATTATAAGAATTTTATTAGTCCGCTTAAACAGGAATTGGATGCTATACCCTACACTGAAGAGGATTCCGAAGCATTTCCTCAGGAAAGTGAAATAACACAATTAGATTAAATGGCCTTAGCAAAAATAAACCCCACCAAAACCGGGGCGTGGAACAAATTACTCAAGCATTATGCAGAGATCAAATCGGTCAGCATGAAAGATTGGTTTGCTGTTAATCCCAACCGGGCACAGCAATTCACAATTCACTGGGAAGACTTTTACGTGGACTTTTCGAAAAACAGGATCAAACCGGAAACCGTCGGCCTGTTGCTTGAATTAGCTGAAGACTGCCGATTAAAAGAAGCCATTGGGAAATATTTTTCCGGAGACATCATCAATGAAACCGAAGGACGTGCTGTTCTGCATACGGCATTGCGAGCCGATAACGAATCAGAAGCTAAGGTAAAAGGTGAAAAGGTCATGGATGAGATATCGGAAGTAAAGGCTAAGATGAAATCTTTTACAACTTCAGTTATCGATGGAATTCATAAGGGTTACACGGGGAGGTCATTTACCGATATAGTAAATATCGGTATTGGAGGTTCTGACCTTGGCCCTGCTATGGTTGTGGATGCTTTGGGATTTTACGGAAATCATCTCAGGACTCATTTCGTGAGTAATGTCGATGGCGATCATGTTCATGAAATCCTGAAAAAACTCAATCCTGAAACAACCCTTTTCATAGTCGTATCTAAATCCTTCACCACTCAGGAAACCTTGTCTAATGCCAATACCATCAGGAAGTGGTTTCTTAAATCGGCCGATGAAACTGCTATTGCTAAACATTTCGTGGCAGTTTCCACCAATATTGATAAGGTAAAGGGCTTTGGTATCTCTGAAGAGAATATTTTCCCGATGTGGGACTGGGTCGGTGGTCGTTTTTCCCTCTGGAGTGCGGTAGGATTGAGTATAGCGCTTTCAATTGGGTTCGGCAATTTCAACAATTTGCTCGAAGGCGCCCGGAAGATGGATGATCATTTCCGCAATTCAGAATTCTCCGGAAATATTCCGGTGATCCTGGCTTTGCTCAGCGTTTGGTACAATAATTTTTTTGAAGCGGAATCGGAGGCGATCATACCCTATTCACAATATCTTGGCCAGTTCGCCACCTATTTACAGCAGGCTGTTATGGAGAGCAACGGAAAAGGTGTAGACCGATCAGGAAATGAAATTGACTATCAAACAGGAACCATAATCTGGGGTGAGCCTGGCACCAATTCTCAGCATGCCTTCTTCCAATTGATACACCAGGGAACAAAATTGATCCCTGCCGATTTTATCGGCTTTGTTCATCCATTGCATGGCGACCGGGAACATCATGACAAACTTATGTCCAATTTTTTTGCTCAAACAGAAGCACTTCTTAAGGGTAAACCCGACTCGCAGGTTCTGAACGAATTACAACAAAACAAGGCTTCAGATCTAGAAATTGGCCGTTTGCTTCCCTTTAAAGTGTTTGAAGGGAACCGTCCGACGAATACTATCCTGATTGAAAAACTAAGTCCGGAGAGCCTCGGAAAACTCATAGCCCTTTACGAGCATAAGATATTTGTTCAAGGTGTGATATGGAATATTTTCAGTTTTGACCAGTTTGGTGTGGAATTGGGGAAGGAACTGGCCGGAAAAATCCTGAAAGAGTTTGAAAAACCCGAATTTCAAATTCATGATAATTCCACTCAAAATCTTATCGATCATTACAGGAAATTAACAAAATAAATATTCTTCTTTACTTATCTGTTTTCATTTTTGAACAATTCGTATTTCGCCTAAGTTAATAAGATATGTTAAGGTTGAATTTTCTTAACAATTTGTTAAAATTAACTGCGATTAATTGCCTAATTTTGCACTGATAAAGAAACCAATTTAATTTTTGATATGAGAAAAATTACTCAAATGCTGCTAGTGATTGCGGCATTTTTATTTTCAGCTTCATCAGTAGCGCAGAGTACAGTAACCGGGACGGTTGTTGGCTCTGATTTGAATGCTCCGCTTCCCGGAGCCAATGTTATTGAAAGGGGAACCTCGAATGGTGCTTCTACCGATTTCGACGGAAACTTTTCATTAAATACCGAAGCGACCTCAGGTTCAATCGTCGTGTCCTTTGTGGGATACGGATCGCTGATCCTTTCGTTTGACGGAGACACAGATTTCGGAACGATAACGCTTGATCCTGACAATACCCTTGAAGAGGTTGTCGTGATCGGATCGGGGGTAATCGACCTTGCGGAAAACAGGCAAACCCCAATCGCAGTGTCAACTGTAACGCGATCGGAAATCCAGGAAAAGGCGATTGGAAACGTCGAAGTTCCTGAGATCATTAAAAACACCCCGTCGGTTTTCGTTTCCGGTCAAACCGGTTTCGGTGACGGACAATTATTCCTGAGGGGATTCGATAACTCGAATATCGCCGTGCTTTTAAATGGTCAGCCGGGTAATGCCCAGGAGGACGGACGGATCTTCTGGTCGAACTGGGCCGGTGTTACCGACATCGCTAATGGTGTTCAGGTACAACGTGGATTGGGATCTTCTAAATTGGCGATCTCATCTGTTGGTGGTACAATGAACATCGTGATGAAGGCAGCCGACAGGAATAAAGGCGGATTTATCCGGTTCATGGGTGGTAACGACAGTTATGTTAAAGGTACAGTTGCTTACGATACCGGTATGAATGACAAAGGCTGGGCTTTTTCTGTGTTACTTGACCACTGGCAGGCCCACCGTAAATGGTCTAAAGGTACGTTCGGCCAGGGGCAGAACTATTACTTCGCGGTTGGATATAAGCCAAACGATACACATGCCTTAAACTTCCTGATCACAGGTGCTCCACAGTTCCACGGAAACAAATGGTCACAAAGATTAAGTACTTTGGAAAGAGATCCCAAGTTCAACCAGCACTGGGGTTACACCGAAGGCTTCGATTCTGACAGAGAAACCTATACTTCTGAGATCGATTCGGAAAGACGTAACTATTACCACAAACCGGTTGCGAACCTGAACTGGGACTGGGACATTAATGAAACCACCCAGTTATCCTCCGTATTGTATGCCTCATGGGGTCGTGGTGGTGGTACCGGACCCAGAGGAGATGGTAGAGTTCGCACATCCGACGGACAGGTTGACTATTATGGAATCGAGCAACAGCATCTGGGTGATCCTGATGGTATCGGTAACTCAGGAGATTATTTCATCCTTGACGATGGAGAAGAAGAAGGAAACTACATCAGAAGAGCTTCTGTAAACAATCACCAGTGGTATGGTTTGGTATCAAACCTGTCTACAGAGTTCGGCGAGAACTGGGATTTCAACGTTGGTGTTGATCTTCGTATGTATACAGGAGACCACTTCCGCCAGATAGTAGATCTTTACGGTTTATCAGGATGGGCCAATGACAACGTTGATGATACTGTGGTAACAGCTACATTCGACGCCGACCCATGGGCTGCACTTTCTAACTTCGCCGATGGCAATGAACGAATAGATTATGACTATTCAGAGGATATCAATTATCAGGGTGTATTTACCCAGGTTGAGTATGCTACTGAAAAGTTCAGTGCGTTCTTCCAGGGGGCATTATCCAATCAATCCTATCAACGTGAAGGGCGATTTTCAGACATCGGCAATTCTGATAAGAAGAATATTACAGGGTATAATGTAAAAGGGGGTGTTTCATATAATATCGAAAACACCCACAAACTTTTTGCAAACGGTGGTTATTATTCGCGTCAGCCTTTCCTGGATAATATCTTTGAAAACATCCGACGGTCTAATAATTACATCCAGCCAGATGTCGAGAATGAAGACATCACCGGAATTGAGTTGGGTTACCAGCTTAATGCCGGCGACTTCAAAGCCAATATTAACTTCTATTATACCGATTGGGATAATAGAACAATCTTATCTGGAGGTTCTCTTGATTTGAATTCAGTTCCTACCCCGAACGATGATAGTGATGATACCGATGTCAATTTCTTCGACAGAGGCGTGCGTCAGGTACACAGAGGATTTGAATTAGAAACCTTCTACAACCCAAGTAATGCAGTTCGACTAAATGGTTATGTATCTGCAGGTAGCTTCGAGTATAAGGGTACAATTCAGCGTGATATTTATAATGACGACACAGGCCAGTTCATCGGTTCAGAAGAAACCAATGACCTTACTGGTGTTAAGATCACAACCGTACCTCAGTTCACCGCAGGTTTGGGTGCCAGAGTACGTGTTACCGATGGGTTGAGCCTTGATGGCAACGTTAACTATCGTGCAGGGAATTATCTGGATGAGATCGACTTTAGCGACTCCTCGCCACAGACACAGAACGTAGGACGGGTAACCGATTACTCAATCACAGATCTTGGTTTGACCTATGATTTCCAATTGAGTGGACAAGAACTTACTTTCCGTGCAAACGTATTCAACGTGTTCGACGCGGTCAGGTTGCAACGTACAGACGTATTCGGATATATATTTACAAACGGTAGAACTTACAACGCTTCTATGCGATACAGGTTCTAAACCAGATAATATCAGTCATAAAAAACCTCTTCCACATGGAAGAGGTTTTTTTATGGCAGGTATTGATTATCTTTGCCACAGTAAAATTGAAATCATGTACGAAACACTGAAATATCTGCATTCCTACTGGGCCTTTATGGTTCTTTTAGTATTGATCGTGGCTGTGGTAAACGCCCTGATGCGTTCCGGTAAAACCTATTCTGAAAAGTCATTCAGGATCGCCCTGTTCGGGTTGATCGTATCTCATATACAATTGATCCTTGGTCTGGTATTGTATTTTGTATCGCCTATGTTCGATCTTTGGAATACGCTTGGAAGCGGTGTCATGAAGGACGCTAATGCCCGATTATATCTGGTGGAGCATCCGCTGGTCAATATCATTGCCATCGCATTGATTACCATAGGATATTCCAGGCATAAAAAGCAAGTAGAGTCCTCAAAAAAATATCGCACGATAATGATTTTCTATGCCCTCGGACTGGTATTCCTGCTCTCGCGTATTCCCTGGGATGTCTGGCCTTCGTTTTAGAACGCGGCTATTGGGTGATTTCCTTTATAAGGGTTACATAAACCGGAAAATGATCACTGAAACCATTGGTAAAGGTGCCGTCGGCGAAACTTCTGAAAGGATAACCCTTCCATCGGCCCTTTCTGTTGGTCAGGTAATTTTTGTTGAATATCCCGGCTTTGTAAAACCTGTAGGATGAATAGTCCTTTTCCAAAAGGGGTTGGGTAAACAGGATCTGATCGAACAAACTCCAACCATCGCGATAGGCATTGGTTCCGAGTCCTTTCTTGGCCATGTTCTCCATAGGATTGTAAATGCCCTTTAACTCCACCTTTTGCCTTTTTCTCTCAGCTTTCAGCACATCCTTTACAC
>JABDPL010000138.1 GCA_013042825.1 Flavobacteriaceae bacterium
GATTTGTTCTTAGAAAGATTCGACTTTAATTCATTGATAAAAGTACTTACGAACTAAAACATAAAACATGATAAAAATCACATACTCTTATTATTTGTAACCTATGTTACATTAGAATTGTTAAAAGCTAACATTCAACCATTTGACTACTTATATAGCGGGTATCTGTTTCAATTCTGAATACAAAAATCCGCGAAGATAATCAAGGGTGAAGTATGACTAAAGAATATGCTTTCAAGAAATAAGAAAACACCTACACTGATGTTGTTCGTCTTAAAAATTGTATATCTAAACGGCAATTTTGAACGCTCATCGATAAATTGCTCATTTCAACAAATTTAAACAAGATTTCACCTATATTTGATAAGCCGAAAACCAAATTTGAACCTCATGAAATTAACCGCTGCCCTTATGGGATTTCAATCTATCCTACTGCTTCAACAGATCGATGTAGTCACCATACTGACTGTCACCCTTGTTTTCTTCTTAGTGCTTTTGATCCTGGGTATCATGAAATCGATAAAACTAAAAGCTGAAAATGAAAAATTAAGTAAACCGAGACTGTCCTCAGATGAGGACAATAAGGTCTACCGCGATTTCAGGGAAGGCCATCTTTACGATAATTTTTAAGATTGAAATTCTGATGCGCTTTTAAGCGAATTTTTTATCGTACCAATTTCTTGTATTTGATGCGTTTGGGCATAATATCACCACCCAGGCGTTTTTTCTTATTCTCTTCATAATCACTGAACCCTCCTTCAAAATAATATACCTGGCTGTCACCTTCAAAAGCCAGAATATGCGTGCAAACCCGGTCCAGGAACCAACGGTCGTGAGAAATAATCACAGCACAACCGGCGAAATTCTCAAGCCCTTCTTCCATTGCCCGAAGGGTATTGACATCGAGATCATTGGTTGGCTCATCAAGCAATAAGACATTGCCCTCCTCTTTCAGGGTCATGGCAAGATGAAGCCGGTTGCGCTCACCTCCCGAAAGTAATTTCACCTTTTTGTTCTGCTCGTTTCCGGAGAAATTGAAGCGGCTCAGATACGCCCTGGAATTCACCTGTCTGTTGCCCATCATGATCAATTCCTGTTCATCGCTGAAATTCTGCCATATGGTCTTTTCAGGGTCTATATTTGAGTGCATTTGATCTACATAGGCGATCTTTGCGGTTTCACCCACCTCAAACGATCCTGAATCGGGCTCGATCTGGCCCATGATCATTTTAAAAATGGTGGTCTTTCCGGCTCCATTAGGACCGATAATTCCAACGATACCAGCCTGGGGTAATTTGAAATTCAAATCGTCATAAAGAATCTTATCTCCAAAAGCCTTGCTCACATGTTGAGCATCGATCACTGAAGTACCCAATCGCGGACCATTCGGAATATAGATCTCAAGTTTTTCATCCAGTTGCTTTTGATCCTGGCTCATGAGTTTCTCATAATTGTTCAGCCGTGCCTTTTGCTTTGCCTGTCGGCCTTTTGGGGCCATTCTAACCCATTCCAGCTCCCGCTCTAAGGTTTTCTGCCTTTTGCTTGCCTGCTTTTTTTCCTGGGACAATCGTTTCGATTTCTGTTCCAGCCAGGAGGAGTAATTACCTTTCCATGGAATACCCTGACCTCTGTCGAGTTCTAGAATCCAACCGGCCACATTATCGAGAAAATAACGGTCGTGGGTAACAGCAATCACGGTTCCCTTGTATTGTGCAAGGTGGTGCTCTAGCCAATGTACCGATTCGGCATCCAGGTGGTTTGTGGGCTCATCGAGTAATAATACATCCGGCTCCTGTAACAGCAAGCGGCATAAAGCCACACGACGGCGTTCACCTCCCGACAGGACTTTAATGGGTGTATCGCCTTCAGGTGTTCTCAAGGCATCCATTGCAATTTCAAGTTTGGTGTCGAGTTCCCATGCGTTCAGGGCGTCGATCTCATCCTGCAGGTCGGCCTGCTTATCCATGAGCTTTTGCATCTTCTCCGGATCTTCATAAACCTCCGGAAGCGCAAACATGTCATTGATCTTGTTATATTCGTCGAGGACCGCGACAGTTTCGGCAAGGCCTTCCTTTACAATTTCAATAACGGTTTTATCCTCATCTAATTTCGGGTCCTGCTCCAGATATCCAACTGAATAGTCCTGTGAGAAAACCACATCTCCCTGGAAATTCTTATCGATTCCCGCAATGATCTTTAACAAGGTTGATTTTCCGGATCCGTTCAATCCGAGGATTCCGATCTTGGCTCCGTAGAAGAAACTGAGGTAAATATCCTTTATGACAGGTGTATTGGCTCCGGGAAAAGTCTTGGAAACACCGGTCATGGAAAAGATTATTTTTTTGTCGTCACTCATCAGACGCGACCTTTTAAGGCATCAAATACCCATGCTATAGCAAAAAATCCTATTCCGACCGAGGCAAATCCCCAACCTGCTACATCATCATATCTAAATGCTCCTAATGCTATTAGTCCTAGTCCCACAATTACCATAATAGTTGTAGCCCAAGCCAGGACCGTATTTTTATTCATCGCCATAAAATCAAATTTTAAAACTGGAATTACAAATATCGTGTTTTTAAATAAAAAAAGCATCCGTTACCGGATGCCTCGATTTTAGTAGAATCATTCTAATTCAAGCCTATCATTGGAACTTCAATAAAAAGCAAACTCGTATCCTTCTTTGCCGTGATCTCAAAGGTATCGGTTTCTGAAATTCCCGCAGCATCCCGCTGCTGTAACTGATGACCGTTTAGCTCTAATTCACCATGAACAACCATGAGATAAACACCATGCCCAGCCGACAAGGTCGGGTAACTGAACTTTTGGCCTTCTTCAAGGTCGATGCGCGAGATGCGGGCGTCCTGATGAATTTTAAGCGCTTCTTTTTCAGAAGAATCAAAACCTGCAACCACTGTTTGCAACCGGTTCTTTCTATCGTCTTCTGCAAAGATCTTCTGGTCATAGCGCGGTTCCACATTTTGCTCATCAGGCATTATCCATATCTGGAACAAACTCAGGTGCTCCTTGCTCGAGCCATTGATCTCTGAATGAAATACACCTGTTCCTGCCGACATCACCTGTACCTCACCAGGCAGAACCGATTGCCAGTCATCCGACATTGAATCCCTGTGTTTTAATTCACCCTTTAATGGAATGGTGATGATCTCCATATTGTTGTGGGGATGCGTACTGAAACCCATACTAGGGGCGATCAGATCATCGTTAAGAACGCGTAAAGCACCAAAATTAATCTTGTCGGGATTAAAAAAATTAGCAAAGCTGAAGGAATGATTGGCCTGCAACCATCCATGATTGGCAAATCCCCTGCTATCTGCGGTATGCACAATTGTTTTCATAGCTATTATTCTCCTTTCTTTTTTAGTTTTAAAAAATCATCTGATCTTATCGAGCAGATCACTCAATTGTTTAGCTTCGGAAGTTGTGAGGTTATTCACATAGTCAATTGACATATTTTTCTTTATTTCAAACAACAGATCCAAACCGGCCGCTGTAATTTCGATATGTACCACCCGTCTGTCGTCAGGACAAGGAATACGCGCGATAAGATCCTTGGCGCAGAGCTTATCCATAAGCCTGGTGGCGTTGGGCGAACGTTCAATCATCCTGTCTTTTATCTGCTGAACCTTTAGTGGTCCCTTAGCTCCTTTAAGAATCTTCAGAATATTGAACTGCTGTGGTGAAATACCATAAACCTTAAAGAATTCATTCTGATGGGACCTGATCCAGTTTGCTGTGTAAAGGATATTAATCAGGGCTTTTACACGCTCATTTGGAAAAGTAGATTGAATATCTTCAGATAAGTTTCCCATATTATCCTTCAAATCCGGCTTTTAAATGGGCCCCGTCACAATAGGGTTTATTCAGTGAAGCACCACACCTGCAGAAGGCTGTTGTTTTTTTCTTCGTTTCCTGACTTCCGTCGGTATTGGTCACATCGAGTGTTCCATGAACCAATAACGGACCATCTTTCAGGACTTCAACCCGGGTTTCAGGAGAAACCGCTTCCGGCTCTTCTTTAACAGTCATCCTGTAAGAGAGCGCTCCCGACGGACAGGCGTTTATCTGTTCCTTTAACTCCTCTGCAGAAGCATTACCAACGGTTATCCAGGGCTTTTCGTTTGGTTTATATACATTCGGAAGTCTTTTCACGCATTCACCTGAATGAATACAAAGTTTCGGCTTCCAGATTACCGTCATGTCATCGTTTGAATATTCCTTGATTATTTCGCGTTCCGAACTCATGTCTAACTATTTATATGGGTTATTAATGTATTGATCGCATCTTTTAGTGAACCATCCAGTTCAGGATTGACGATACCTCCATCCTTAAAATTGTCGCCGAATACCGGCAGCGAAAACTCGGCAACGATATCAGCACCCATTCTTGGAAAACGGTCGGAGGCAATGTCAAGAACCGATCGCCCACCTCGTCCACCGGGTGATGCTGCCATCAGCAGCATAGGGATATCATGCCAAAGCTTGCCATCAATCCGCGACATCCAGTCGAACAAATTCTTAAAAACGGAGGAATAGGCACCATTATGTTCGGCCAGGGAAAGTAAAATTCCGTCTGCCGATTGAATCTCGTTAAGGAATTCTTTCGCTGGTTGAGGTATGCCACTGGCTTTCTCTAAATCCATACTATACAAGGGTAAATCGAAATCATTAAGATCCAGTATCACCGTATTGAACTCATCAAAATGACTTGCTGCATAGGACACCAGTAGTTTATTTATGGATGTGGAACTGTTGCTTCCGGCAAAGGCCAATATCTTTTTCATAAAATTTAATTTGAACAAAAATAGAAATTATAATTTTATTTTCCAAGGAATATATTTCCATGTAACATTTTTTTAACACAGGGTGAGTAAACCCTCTTTTATTTCGTATTTTTGTGATTCATTTTAACGGATCTATCCTATGGATATCACCTTCAATAAGAACGAAGATCGAAACAAGCTTTTACTTTCAGAATTGCGGAAACGATATAATCGTGCCAAACTCGGTGGCGGAAAAAGCAGAATTGAAAAACATAAGGCCAAGGGAAAGCTAACAGCACGGGAACGTTTAGATTATCTTTTTGATCCGAAAACAGAACCGATAGAGATCGGCGCATTTGCAGGAGAGGGCATGTATGAGGAACATGGGGGTTGTCCGTCTGGTGGTGTGGTAGTCAAGATTGGATATGTAAGCGGACGTCAGTGCATTGTCGTGGCCAATGACGCCACTGTAAAGGCCGGGGCATGGTTCCCGATTACCGGTAAAAAGAACTTAAGAGCCCAGGAGATCGCTATCGAAAACCGGCTTCCGATAATTTACCTGGTTGACAGCGCCGGAGTTTATCTGCCTATGCAGGATGAAATTTTCCCGGACAAGGAACATTTTGGACGGATCTTCCGTAACAATGCGGTGATGAGCAGCATGGGTATCACCCAGATAGCAGCAGTTATGGGCAGTTGCGTAGCCGGAGGGGCCTATTTGCCCATCATGAGTGATGAAGCGCTAATAGTGAACAAAACAGGAAGTATATTTCTGGCTGGAAGTTATCTGGTTAAAGCGGCTATTGGCGAATCCATAGATAATGAAACTCTGGGCGGGGCAACAACGCATTGCGAGATATCAGGGGTAACAGATTACAAGGCCGAAAATGATGAGGCGGCCCTCGACACCATTAAAAATATAATGGATAAACTGGGCGATTTCGATAAAGCCGGCTTTAACAGAACCGAATCGAAAAAACCCAAGGATGACCCGAATGACATCTATGGCATACTTCCTGCATCCCGATCAGATCAATATGATATGCATGAGATCATCAGGCGACTGGTTGATGATTCTGAATTCGAGGAATACAAAGAAGGCTATGGCAAAACGCTTATCACGGCTTATGCGCGCATCGATGGATGGGCTGTTGGGATTGTCGCTAATCAGCGTAAGGTGGTCAAAACCCAAAAGGGTGAAATGCAGTTCGGTGGAGTGATCTATTCAGATTCTGCCGATAAGGCCACACGATTTATCGCGAACTGCAATCAGAAAAAGATCCCGCTCGTCTTTCTTCAGGACGTCACGGGTTTTATGGTAGGCAGCAAAAGCGAACACGGCGGCATCATCAAGGATGGTGCAAAAATGGTGAATGCGGTTTCAAACAGCGTGGTGCCAAAATTTACCATCATCATTGGAAACAGTTACGGAGCCGGGAATTATGCCATGTGCGGCAAAGCCTATGATCCGCGGTTAATAGTGGCCTGGCCGAGTGCCGAACTCGCAGTCATGAGTGGTAATTCGGCTGCAAAGGTGCTGCTTCAGATCGAGAAAGCCACACGTGAGAAAAAAGGTGAAAGCATTTCAAAGGAGAAAGAAGCGGAATTATTTGACAGGATCAAGTCGAGGTACGATTCCCAGGTTTCCCCATATTATGCCGCGGCCCATTTATGGACCGATGCCATTATCGATCCAAAAGATACTAGAAAATGGATATCCATGGGTATTGAGGCCGCCGATCATGCACCGATCGAAAGAGCGTTCAATATGGGTATACTGCAGGTTTAATTCAGATTAAGTCGAACTACGGTTTGCTCGATATCCTGTTTCGATAGTCGCACCACATCTATATCTGTTGTTTGCTGTGGAGAACCGAAATTCTTTATGGTTGTGATCTTGATATAGGTAGGCGACTTATCATTCGATGTCTTTCCGTAATATTTCATATTGAACTTCCATTCACCGGTATCGCCATCGGTAAGGTAGAATTCCTCAAGACCGAAGCCCTCCTCATGCTGTTGAAGAATGCGCTGTGAATTCTCAGCCTGTGTATGAGACCAGGTAAAGAATCGATTTTGGGGGTTGACTATATTAAGATCGAATTCCGTGTCGAGATCATTCCATTCGAAAACAATTCGGGATTTATATCGAACAGGCCTTTTAAATCGATCATTCAGGCCGATCAGGTCTAATGCATTCCCGTGCAGGGAAACCAGATTCTTGACCTCATTCAAGATAGTTCTGTTTAACCCGGTAAAATCTGCACTACCGACGTTAAGGCCCTTATCGATTCTTTTGTACAGCTCTAATGCCTGCTGATGATACCCGGCCATTCCATAGCCAAGGGCCAGATCGCGGTAGGACTGCGACTGCCTGGGTTCCAGTTTGACAATACGTTCAAGGGTATTGACGGCCTCCCTGAAATCGCCGTTCTCCTGTTGCTTGTAGGCAACAATTCGAAGTACCTTAGCATCGTCACCAGCGATCTCGAAGACATTCGATAAAATACGATCGGAGATCAGGTCGTTGTTCCATCCTTTAAAATAATCGTGGGAATCGATATAGAAATACGGGGATTTTCCATGTATTTCGCGTTGTTTAAGATAGGTTGAAAACGCCTCATTTACGGTTCCGGCAGTTTTCATCACATCGATATAAGGCTCATTGGGAAGGGCACTTATTATTTCCGCATTCCCAGAATAGGTAGCTGTTGTTCCCTGTGGCAAGGCCGGCTTGCTTTCAACACCTTTCACCACCGCTGCATTTTTAGTGGTAATCAGCAATACGCCATTACGTCCGATGGTACCAAACTTATTGGTAGCTGCCAATCCCTTGAGATAGGTTATATTTTCGATCATATCGGGATTGATGATATTATCCTGTGAGTACGCTATGCCACCGAAACCTGAATCTGAATGCGCCAGAGGCACACCGTCTATTACCACGAGACCATATTGATTGAGCAAGATGCTCATATTCCTGCCTCTTCCGAGAAACTGGCTAATATCGGTCTTACTATAAACATCGTTCTTAACTTCAAAATTGGTAAACTGTCCGCTAACCGCGCCTTTCAAATTGGTGTCTAAATCGGAAACCTGATCATCGGATATGCTTTCTACC
>JABDPL010000160.1 GCA_013042825.1 Flavobacteriaceae bacterium
GGTAATATCTTTGTTGATAATCCAACTGCAATACCTTCTGCTCCCTGGGCAAGCAGCATTGGAAACATCACAGGTAAATTTACGGGCTCCTTTTTCCTGCCGTCGTAGGAGGCCTGCCATTCGGTTATTTTTGGATTATAGACTACGTCGAGAGCGAATTTCGATAAACGCGCCTCGATGTAACGGGATGCAGCAGCGCTATCACCGGTAAGGATATTACCCCAGTTACCCTGAGTATCGATAAGTAACTCCTTTTGTCCGATCTGAACCATGGCATCTGCAATACTCGCATCGCCATGCGGGTGATACTGCATGGTATGACCCACGATATTGGCAACTTTGTTGTAACGGCCGTCATCCAGGTCTTTCATCGAATGCAATATTCGTCTCTGAACCGGCTTAAATCCATCATCTATAGCAGGAACCGCACGCTCCAATATCACATAAGACGCATAATCGAGAAACCAGTCCTTGTACATTCCAGTAACCCGGGTAATGGTCTCCTGATTTCCATCTTCAGCATGGTTCATATCATCATTTTCTTCGATCATTTATGCCTTGTTATATGTTTTTCTGTTCTGTTTTATGATCTTGCTCAGGGATTGCCTGATATACTTCCTTTTCCTTCTGCTAACCAAAGAAATATTAAAACGTTCTTTATATTTTCGATCCTTTTTATCCTTCAGGGTTAGAACAAGGGACTTATAGAAAATATAGTTGCGAAACCGGTACCCTAACAAGTCATTTTTCTCAAATTCGACCCGGTGCTCCCGGTAATTCACAAATTCGGAAACCAATAAACCCCGATTCATGATAACAACCTTAATTCCATCGCTGTCATACTCGAAGTATTTCGAGACACTATGGGTAATGATAAACAGCAGTACGAAACCGCCGAGCATGATCATGATCGTCCTGGCCGGATTACTCGATTCATCGCTAAATGAACTATACAAGGTTGTGACGATCACAGCCAGAACGATGAGGATAAAATAAATTGAAATGATCGTATTCTTGACCTTTCCATTATTCGTTCTCATGCGCTTCCACTAATAGATCTAATTCAACTTTTAGATTGTTTATAATAAAATCCTGCCGGTCTGGTGTATTTTTTCCCATGTAAAAAGATAACAGATCTTCAATCGACATGTCCTGATCAAGCATTATAGGATCTAAACGGATATCATCACCGATGAAATATTTAAATTCATCAGGAGAAATCTCCCCGAGACCCTTGAAGCGCGTAATTTCAGGCTTTGATCCTAATTTATCGATAGCTTCTCTCTTCTCCTGGTCTGAATAACAATAAATCGTTTCCTTTTTATTTCGTACCCTAAACAGCGGCGTTTGCAGTATATATAAATGCCCTTCTTTTATCAACTCCGGGAAGAACTGAAGGAAGAAT
Organism: Flavobacteriaceae bacterium; assembly: GCA_013042825.1. Classification (GTDB taxonomy): domain Bacteria; phylum Bacteroidota; class Bacteroidia; order Flavobacteriales; family Flavobacteriaceae; genus SHLJ01. The sequence goes on from JABDPL010000160.1 coordinate 1,406, forward strand.
GTGATGAGCAACAATCGGATATGCATACCATCAACATCTGCATCGGTAGCGATAACGATGTTATTATACCTGAGATCTTCGATCGATTCCTCAATATTCAAAGCTGCCTGTAACAGGTTGAATTCTTCGTTCTCATAAACGATCTTCTTGCTCATGCCATAAGAGTTCAATGGCTTTCCACGCAGGCTGAAAACAGCCTGAGTATTGACATCCCTTGATTTGGTAATACTTCCGGAGGCCGAATCACCCTCTGTGATGAACAGGGTGGTTTCGAGCCGGCGTTCATTTTTCTGATCACCAAAATGTATCCTGCAATCCCTCAGCTTCTTATTGTGTAAACTCGCCTTTTTAGCGCGTTCCCTGGCGAGCTTTCGAATGCCTGATAATTCCCTGCGCTCCTTCTCAGCCCATAGGATCTTTTTCTGGATCTTTTCAGCAACCTCCGGATTCTTATGGAGGTAGTTATCCAGTTCCCGCTTTAAAAAGTCATTCACATATGTTCTTACCGTTGGGAGTCCGCCACCCATCTCCGTTGAACCCAATTTGGTCTTGGTCTGGCTTTCAAAAACCGGTTCCATCACCTTTATGGAAACCGCAGCGATAATCGACTTCCTGATATCTGAAGCATCGTAATTCTTTCCGAAGAAATCCCTTATGGTTTTTACGAGGGCTTCCCTAAAAGCGGCAAGATGGGTTCCGCCTTGTGTAGTATTCTGCCCATTCACGAAGGAATGATACTCTTCACTATACTGGGTCCTGCTATGCGTTATCGCCACCTCGATGTCGTCTCCGTTCAAGTGAATGATTGGATACAGTTTATCGCTATCGTTGGTGAAATCATCGAGCAAATCCCGCAATCCATTTTCACTGTAGAATTTTTCACCGTTGAAGATTATGGTTAACCCGGGATTCAGGTAAACATAATTCTTCAGCATACGGATGATATACTCGTTTCTGTATTTATATTTTTTGAAGATCTTTTCATCCGGAACGAAGGATACCTTAGTCCCTTTTCTTCTTGAAGTTTCATCCAGGAATTCCTCGTCGATAAGATTACCGTATTCAAATTCTGCCGAAGCTGATTTTCCATCACGGGTTGATTCAACACGAAAATAGGCAGACAGCGCATTTACGGCCTTGGTACCCACACCATTGAGTCCGACAGATTTTTTAAAGGCCCTGGAGTCATACTTTCCCCCGGTATTCATCTTAGACACCACATCAACAACCTTTCCGAGCGGAATTCCGCGGCCGTAATCCCTGACGATAACCTTGGTGCCCTGAATGGAGATCTCTATGGTCTTGCCTGCTCCCATGACAAACTCGTCAATGGAATTATCGATCACTTCCTTTACCAGCACATAGATGCCATCGTCCTGGGAAGAACCGTCACCGAGTTTCCCAATGTACATTCCAGGCCGCATCCGGATGTGTTCCTTCCAATCGAGCGATCGTATGTTTTCCTCGGTATAACTAGATTTCTGGGCCATAAATCAATAAAATATGCACAAGTCGCTAATATAATATTTGATCGTATTCGATGAAATATCGCGTAAAAAAGTAATTAACAAAAAAATACCTAAATTGTTGAGAAATACCAAGCAATACGGGATAAATTTCAGCTACAATATGTAGTTTATTTCAATCTAAACGTTGAATAGGAAATGCATCACATCACCATCCCGAACAACATATTGCTTCCCTTCAATTCGCATCTTCCCCGCTTCTTTCACCTTTTGTTCGCTTCCATAGCTAACGTAATCAGCATAGGAGATTACTTCAGCACGAATAAAGCCCTTCTCGAAATCTGTATGTATTACACCCGCTGCCTGAGGTGCTGTTGCTCCTATACTTATGGTCCATGCTCTAACCTCCTTCTTGCCCGCGGTAAAATAGGTCTGTTGATTCAATAATTTGTAAGCCTGTCGGATGAGCTTTGCTGAACCAGGCTCATCCAGTCCGAGATCTTCAAGGAAAATGAGGCGTTCCTCATAGTCGTCAAGCTCGTTGATGTCGGCTTCTGTAGCCACGGCCAGGGTGAGCAATTCAGCCTGTTCACCGGCAATGGCTTTCTCAACTTCTTCTACATAAGCGTTACCGCTAACTGCCGAAGCTTCTTCAACATTACATACATACAGCACAGGTTTATCGGTTATTAATTGAAGTGGCTTTACAAAGGCGAGATAATCATCTTCTGAGATATTCATGGCCCGTACCGATTCTCCCGCTTCGAGATGCGTTTTTATATTCTTCAAAACGGTTGCCTCTTTCTGGGCGTCCTTGTCACCTGTTTTAGCGGCCCGATCAACTTTATCCAGTTTCTTCTCAACAGACTCAAGATCCTTGAGTTGTAATTCAATATCTATGGTCTCTTTATCCCGTATAGGATCGATACTACCGTCAACATGAGCGATATTATCATTGTCGAAACAGCGAAGCACATGAATAATAGCATCGGTTTCCCGAATATTTGCCAAGAATTGATTTCCAAGGCCTTCACCCTTGCTTGCCCCTTTTACCAGCCCGGCGATATCAACGATCTCAACGGTTGCAGGAATGACCCGTTCAGGGTTAACCAGCTCGGCAAGTGTATTCAATCGCTTATCGGGTACATTAACCACGCCGATATTCGGTTCGATGGTGCAAAACGGGAAGTTGGCACTCTGAGCCTTGGCATTCGATAAACAATTAAATAAGGTGGATTTCCCCACATTCGGCAATCCTACGATACCCGCTTTCATATGGCCTAAAAATTAAAAGTGCAAATGTAACGAAACCCAATTTATCAGATAGCGGTTTCAAAAGGAAAAAATCAAGGCACAGGGTATTTAATCTGGATGCATGAATTGCTGCTTACCTAATAACACCTCTTCGGTCTCAACGTTATCTTCATCAGGTACACAGCAGTCTACCGGACAAACGGCAGCACATTGGGGTTCATCATGGAATCCCTTGCACTCCGTACATTTATCCGGAACGATATAATAGAACTCGTCACTTATAGGTTCCTGGGCATCATCGGCATTGACCGCTTTCCCGTTGGGTAAGACAACCTCACCCTTTAAACTGGTCCCCTCCCTGTAGCGCCAGTCGTCAGCGCCTTCATAAATAGCGGTATTCGGACATTCGGGTTCGCAAGCCCCGCAATTAATACATTCGTCTGTAATAATAATAGCCATAGCAATTGTAGTTTTGTGCGTTTACGTAAATTTACATTTGCAAAAATAACGCCAAAAGTTATTACTTCCAAAACTCATATGAACCTTGAACAACGAATAGCGGCATTTTCAAAATTAGGAAGCTTCATGAGGCAATTTGCCGAAATCAAAGCGGTACGGGATCCCGGTGTTCCGTCTAACGATTTGTTCTTTGACGGCATGAAACATCAACTTCAGCTGGCCGGGGAAAACAACAGCTGGTTCACCAGGGACAACCTGGCTTATGCTTTCAGGTCCTGGTCGGAGTTACTTACAAAAGAATCCTTGCAGCAATGGTTTGAAGCCTATGACACAGGCGCAGTGAATTCAAAACAGGTTGGAATAATCATGGCCGGAAATATTCCCCTGGTCGGATTTCATGATTTTCTTTCGGTGCTGGTTAGCGGACATGAGGTACTGGTAAAACAAGCGACAAAAGATAGGCATCTGTTACCCTATCTCGCTAAGTATCTCAAGCAAGTTGAACCCGGTTTTGAATCTAAGATCAGCTTTACCGATGAGCGGATGTCAGGTTTTGATGCCATTATCGCTACCGGAAGCAATAATACGGCGAGATACTTCGAATACTATTTCAAAGATGTCCCTTCTATTATAAGGCATAACCGAAATTCGGCCGCTATTTTGAAAGGTGATGAGTCGCAGGAACAACTCGCCGGCCTTGCTGAAGACATTTTTCGATATTTCGGACTGGGCTGCAGAAGTGTTTCAAAACTGTTTGTACCATCAGCCTACGATTTTAAAGATTTCTTCATGGCGGTTTATCCCTGGCGCACAGTCATCGATTTTCAGAAGTATTCGAATAATTATGATTATAACAAGGCGGTTTATCTCATGAGTGAATTCGATATTCTCGATAACGGCTTTCTGATGCTGAAGGAGGATTCCAGTTACGCCTCGCCTATCGCAACGGTGTTCTACGAACGCTATAACAGCAGTTCAGAATTGATGGCTAAACTCAAATTTGATAGCCAGAATATTCAGTGTGTCGTAGCCGATGGTCTGTCAGATTCGGAAGTGGCATTTGGTCAAACCCAACGGCCTGCATTAAATGACTATGCCGATGGTATTGATACTGTTGATTTCCTGTTAAAAATATAACCTAAAATTTTCCTTTAATTCATGCATTTTATGCAGAATATTGAGACCTTTGCGCAGTAATTCCAGATTTATGAAAAAACACAATTTTAGTCCTGGTCCGTGCATCCTCCCCAAAGAGGTCATGCTAAAGGCTTCCGAGGCTGTTCTCGATTATAAAGATAGCGGCTTATCGCTTATCGAAATGTCCCACAGAAGCAAGGAATTTGTCGATATCATGGAGAATGCAAGAGCACTTGTGCTCGAGCTGCTCGGATTAGAAGGGAAAGGATACAAAGCGCTTTTCCTTCAGGGTGGTGCCAGTATACAATTCCTTATGGTTGCACTCAACCTCCTGGAAAAGCGCGCCGGATACCTGAATACGGGTACCTGGTCTGCAAAAGCCATTAAGG
>JABDPL010000167.1 GCA_013042825.1 Flavobacteriaceae bacterium
CCCACATACTGGGGTGATCAACCCATTGTTGAAGCACCGGCATATGTGGGAGCCGTTTTAATTTTTCTGTTTCTAATGGCACTTTTCCTGGTTCATGGCCGATTGAAATGGTGGCTTCTGGGTGGCACCCTGCTTTCCCTGCTGCTGTCCTACGGGAAGAACCTCGGGGTTTTAACAGACCTGTTTATCGATATTGTGCCGCTTTATAACAAGTTCAGGGCCGTGAGTTCCATTCAGGTGATACTTGAATTATGCATTCCTGTTCTGGGTGTTTTTGGCCTGTCCCGGGTGTTGAATCGTTTCGAAAAAGAAGAAGAGAAACTCAAAGCCTTAAAGATCACTTTTGGCATAACTGCCGGACTCTGCATAATACTCTTGCTGGGGCGCTCGTATTTGTTCGATTTTACCGGTGCGAATGATGCTTTATATCAACAAGCTTACGGACCGGAATATATGGAAGCGGTTAAATCTGATCGCATGTCATTGTTTTCAACCGATGTCTGGCGCAGCCTTATCCTTATTAGTATTTCAGCCGTATTGATCTGGACTTTCCTGAAAGGGAAGATCACAGACCACCTGCTGCTGACGGGTTTTGCGGTATTGATCCTGTTCGATCTCGTCGCCGTTAATACGCGTTATGTGAATGCAGATGTCTTTCAGAGCGCTTCGCTTATCGAAAGGCCCTACAGGGTGAATAATGCCGACCGGGCCATATTAAAGGACAGTACGCATTTCAGGGTTTTCGATCTGACAACCAATTCAACCCGGCCGTCCTATTTTCATAATTCTATCAATGGTTATCATGCAGCAAAGATGAGACGGTATAATGAGTTGTTCGATTTCCATATATCAAAGAACAATCTTGAGGTTTTGAATATGCTGAACACCAAATATATCATAGGAAATGATGAATCCGGCCAGACGGTGGTCTACGATAATCCGGATGCCAATGGAAATGCCTGGTTTATAAGCGATATTAAATGGGTTGAATCGGCAGATGAAGAGATCCAGGCACTCGATAGTATTGATACTAGAAACACGGCAGTTATTAACAGAAACCAATTTGGAAGCTATCTCAAGGAATCGGAATATCAAGAGTTTGACGTTGATTCCATGGCGAGTATTAAGCTGAAATCATACAGTCCCGATACATTGGTTTATGAGTACTCCAATAGCAAAGACGGTTTTATTGTTTTTTCCGAAAACTTCTATCCAGAGGGATGGATATCGGAAATAGACGAAGAAGAGGCAAGGCATATACGTGTGAATTACGTCCTGAGGGGTATGACCGTGCCTGCCGGTGATCATACCATCAGCTTTCGTTTTGAGCCCCAGGTGGTCAGGACCGGAACTCAGATATCTTTAGCAAGTTCTGTTATATTTGTGATACTTCTTTTGGGCGGAGTATTCTGGCATTATAAACAAAGATGAAAAGAGCGCTTATCATAGCTTATTATTGGCCACCGGCAGGTGGTCCTGGCGTTCAGCGCTGGTTGAAATTTGTTAAATATCTACCTCAGTTCCAGATCAAGCCATATGTATATATTCCTGAAAATCCGAGTTATCCTATAATCGATAAAGCCTTGATCGAAGAGGTTTCAGAGGAGGTAGCTATCGTTAGGTTTCCTATTAAAGAACCCTATCGATTAGCCAGCAGTGTATCTTCGGGTCAGTCTGATACCATAAGCAAAGGCATTATACCTTCCGAAAAAAAACAATCGATCCGGCAGCGTTTGCTTTTATTTATCCGGGGTAATTTCTTTATTCCTGATGCGCGAAAGCAGTGGGTTAAGCCCTCTGTCAGTTTTCTTTCGGAATATATCATCGCTAATGAAATATCAACCATCATCACAACCGGGCCTCCTCACAGCCTGCATTTAATTGGTTTGGGCCTTAAAAAGGAAAGACCAGGCATTCGATGGATAGCCGATTTCAGGGATCCCTGGACCACTATTGGATATCATAAAAAACTGAAGCTGACACCCTTTGCACGCAAAAAACACAAACAGCTTGAAAAACAAGTGCTGAATTCTGCAGATCAGCTAATCACGACCAGCTTTATCACAAAGACTCATTTTGAAGAATTGACATCAAAACCGGTAACTGTAATTACCAATGGCTATGATGATATAAGCGTTGAAGCCCTTAAACTCGATAGTCGATTTTCCATTTCGCATATCGGAACTCTCCTCAATGACAGGAACCCAGAAATTTTGTGGCAGGTATTGCAGGAGATCGTTTATGAAGATACCACCTTCAGATCCTCTCTGCAGATTAATTTAATCGGTTCTGTTGGAAGAGAGGTGATCGAATCCCTGGAACGCCATAGGCTAACGCAGTTTCTCAATCTAAAAGGATATGTCAGCCATGATGAAGCCGTTCGCAGCCAAAGGCAGAGCCAGTTGCTGCTGCTTGTAGAGATCGATTCCGAGGAAACACAAGCCATCATTCCGGGTAAACTCTTCGAATATATGGCATCGAACAGGCCGATCCTGGCGTTAGGCCCCAGAGGCTCCGACGTTGAGCAACTTGTGAAAGAAACCAATACCGGTCGATACCACCATTATGACGAAGGTGAAGCATTGAAACAAACAATTATTGCGTATTTTAAAGCGTTTATGGGTGGAAAGCTCAAAAGCCATGGCATGGGCATTCAGGCATATCACAGAAAGAATCTTACAAAACAGTTGTCCGAGCTAATCTTGGAATAATATGGGAGTAATCCGTAATCAATCCTTCTATAATACAATAGTTACTTATGTAGGATTTGCTATCGGGGCATTTAATGTTCTGATATTATTCACACATTTCCTTGATGATGAATATCACGGGCTAGTAGCCTTCGTATTATCTACGGCCAATATCATGATGCCCCTTTTTGCTTTGGGGG
>JABDPL010000174.1 GCA_013042825.1 Flavobacteriaceae bacterium
CGTAAAGGTCGTCCAGATCAATTTTGAGGAGCCATCACTCATCTTGAAAGTTGTAAACGGCAAATTGGGCCGTGGGCGGTAAATCGACAGAATTTCCGATTCGGTTGCGCCTTCGGGAAAAACAGAATCAAAGCTCAAAAACAGGTCGGCATAAGCCGAGGCGTCTCCTTTTTGAAGGTAATCCTGGAACTGTGAAGACTGGGCAGATACATGATTGACGATCAGATCGGCCATAATATCAACTTCTTCGCTCAAGCCCCTAAGATCGTCCCAATCACCCAGCCTGGGGTCGACCTGTCGGTGATCTATGGGGTCAAATCCCGCGTCCTCCCCGTCGATGGGGTAGTAGAAGGGCAAGATATGTACACCCCCGAAAACCCCTTTTAACTGAACCCGGAACAACTCATTCAATTCCTCCAGATTTTTACATCCCAGGCGATTGACATAGGTTATAAGCTGAACTTTGTTTTTCATGTATTAAAACCGATCAAAATTTCCAATAATCTTTTTTAAGCAACCCGCAATATCTTCTCCATTTTTCGGCCTCTGGCCAATTCGTCGATAAGTTTGTCTAAATAGCGCACTTGCCGTGTTATCGGGTTTTTGATTTCTTCCACCCGATAGCCGCAGATCACCCCCTTGATGAGACTGGCGTTCGGATTTAATGAAGCGTTATTAAAGAATTCTGCGAAGGTCACTTCGTCATCAATAAGCGATTGAAGCTTCTTCTCGTCGTAACCCGTTAACCATTCGATTACCTTGTGTAATTCATCTTTTGATCTGCCTTTTTTTTCAACTTTGGTAACGTAATGCGGATAGACCGAGGCGAATTTCATTTTCGCAACTCGCTCGTCGTGATGGCTGGTATCAGTCATGTGGTTTATTTTATCTAACGGAAAGATAATTAATTTTTGGATTGATCAACTATTCGGGATATACGCATTGTTAGCAATGAACATTATTTTTCAACCAGTTGTTTGGCCATGACAATAAAATCGAAATTTTCTTTTCCGATTTGAAAATCATGGGCGCCTATTTTATCAAATCCATTTTTCTCGTAAAACCGTATTGCCCTGGAATTGCCATCCCATACCGAAAGCCAGATACTTTCATTACCCAAACTTCGGGCTTCATTCAGCAGCTCTTCCTGAAGGTTCAATCCGATTTTCATCGATAGGAAATCTTTCAGTACATAAATCTTCTGCAATTGACAAACTTGTACTGAATCCGGAAAGTCTGATTGGGAGTTCAACTTTAATTTGGCATAACCCACGGGCAGATCATCCCAAAATGCCACCCAGTAGATATTCTCCCGTTTTTGAACACTGCTTTTGATTTTATTTACAGAAAAGGTTCTGAGATGATACTGTGACAAATCGTTTTTATCACGGAACAAATGACCAAAGGATTCATTGAAGGTGATCCTTCCCAGGAGCGCAATGCTTGCGGCGTCATTTTTGGATGCCTTCCTTATTTTTAGCATATATATTGAATTTAAGTCTTTTTAAGCGATATACATGGAGAAAAACAGCGATAGACCATGACGGATATATTAAGAATCGGCCCTAATAGTCTAACGCGATCATTGCGCTGGTTTCAAATGGTAAACTTTTATTTACTTTCTATTTTAAATCGCATTACAGTTTCGAAATCAAGTAGAAGCGTCTTATCGCGAATTTCAAAAATGCATGGTTTCGATTTTCCAACATTTTTGGTTTCGGAGATCTTGGATTTAAGATCGTCCTGAATATTCAGAGCAAGGATGTCGTCCAATAATCGCAGCGGAAAATAGATCGCAGCTTGCATATACCCGGTCCAGGCCGACAACCAGACAATAGTTTTTTTCTTCTTTTGAACCTTACAGAGCCAGGCCTTCCCATCCTTGTAAAAGCGCCATTCATGGGTGAGATCGTGTTCTTCAAATAGATTTAATAATTCCTCGAAGGCGGGAAAAGATTCTCCCAATACGGCCTTCAGCACAGGTTTATCCGGGTAAATAGATTCATCTCTGAGTTGTACGAGGTTTTCTTCAGACATGTTAATATTAGATTTATGTTTTATAATTTGAATTCCGTTATATCTGTTTTAGTATCAAAAATATGAGAGTAGTGTTCTTTAATATTTTCTTTCATGAAGTCTGATGTGACATCTTCAAAATATCCGTAGTCGGCGGTGTATTCCATAAACAAGCTTCCTTTACTATTGAATTGTTACAGGAATGAATTGTTTTCCCTGCTGAATTACCGGGGGGTTCCTCATATCTCAAGCCTTGATTTTTTAAGGTTTATGCCTGTCTTCTGGGTAGAGCGCTATGTGCATTTCACCAGTAATAAAATCACCCCTTATCTACTCCAGGTTATCCCAGGCTTTAACGCCATCTTGTTTGATCTGAAGCACACCGTAAAGTATGGCTATACCGAGTAAGCCTAAGAGCGAACGCCCTGCACCCATGCCAATGGATATGTTGATGATAAGAGCGATAATACTAGTTCCTGCAAAGCCCCAAAACGCCCATTTTTTCCATTTGAAAAGCATGATGGCAAAAACAAGATTTACAATTGAAACCAGTCCGAGCAAGAGAATCACCGAATTTGGAATAGAGTTCGGAAGGTTGTCACTGATGGTATTTCCCATAAAAAGATAAGTAATGGCCGAAAAGGCATTGGCAACTATCATCAGGATCAACCATGCGGTAACGCATCCGTGACGTGGTTTTTGATCAACAGTATTCATAAAAATAAAGTATTAGATGTTAATAGCACAAATCAATCGTTTTCTGAAAGGGATCTGTTACCTAAAGGTAGTGATTATTATCGCGCTTATCCAATAACCATATCGGAAAACAACGTGTTTATAAGCTATTTTATGATGGCAATTTTATAAAAGCTCTTCATGTGGATATTCCGCAGATCGGTTTTGAAATGACAGGATTTTCGGATTTTGAATAATGCCATCTTTTATCTCGATGGCTCGACGAATGGTTTCGCTTTTTGCCCAGTTTTCAGGGCCTTCCATGATCATGGGCAAATAGGGGATAAGGCTATTTGATATTTCCCATGAAGCGGCATTCCAGAGATAGGAAGGTGTATGATCTACGGCATAATAAAATACATGAGCTGCTTTAAATATGGGTTTGGCAAAATCAGTGGGTTTGGCAAAAGAAAAACCCATGCCTTCATCACAACTGATATCAACGATCAGGCATCCCGGCTTTAAGCGATCATTCTGATCTTTCGGCACCAGCATCAGCGGATTGTCGGTGTCCTGAAGCATGCCGTTCACTATAATATCTGCATCGGTCAATTCTTCAACAAAGGGAAGGGATTGACGATCGGGGTGAAGCGACATCAGGTTCCCGTTATCATCCACATCAAAATGATAATAGTTAACGCCGGCCATTTGATCGGCCACCAGAAACGAATGGCGTTGGGTAAAGACAGTAATATCCTGAATGCCCCTGGCCTGCAGGCCACGGACGGCACCTCTGCTTACTGAACCAAAACTTATCACGACTGCCTTTCGATTGGGGCCGTAATTGCCATCGATTCCCATCAGGTTCATGGCATGGTGCACCCCGGCATATCCCGCCATTTCATTGTTCTTCTGAAAAATATGCAATTGCCAGTCACCATGGGTCGACCAGCGATGCATTGCTTCCCAGGCAATGAGCGTCAGCTTTCGATCGATTGCTGTTTGGGTAATTCCCCTTTGTTGCACGCAGTGTGGCCAGCCCCAGTGAATAGTGCCTGTTTTCATGTTTTCAAAATCTTCCTGAACCGGTTTAGCCAAAAGCGCAACATCGCAAAGCTCAAAGAGTTCGGCCCGGCGATGTACTCCACCAGACAGTGTGGTGATTTCCTCGTCCGTCATTCCAAAATCCAAACCATAGCCCTCTTCAAAAAGTAGATGATCTCTAACTTCCCGATTTATCCATTCCAACTGATCAGGGTGTATGGGTACTCGTTTTTCATTCTTTTTTCCGGAAGTTCCGAAAACACCAACGGTAAGTAAAGGCATGAGTCTTGGTTTAAATGTTTTTTATATTTTGTTCTTAATGGCTAAGAGATTCGCGTTCTGTAATCGTTCAATCAAATTTTCTCATAAACCCTAATCCAGTCAACGTACATATGTTGAGGAAAGCTGGTGTTAGAATCCGGCCGCCCTGCATGCGCACCGCCAACTGCTATATTAAGGAGTATAAAGAATGGCTCATGAAACTCAGATCTATCTTCGGCAGTGATTGATGTCCATGCGAATCGTTGTCCGTCAACGAACCATGTAATACTGTCTTGATCCCAAGCCAGTTCAAAAATGTGAAAATCATCAGCAAAAATTCCCTGTTCGAGTCTGAAGGTTACGGCTCCCATCATGGCATGAGAATCCGATGCATCAGCATAGTGCATATTGGCCTCGATGGCCCCGTTATCTTTTGATCCATACAATTCCAAAATATCAATTTCACCGGATTGCGGCCAGGGTGTGTCACCTCCGTTTTCATCTATATTGGCACCTAGCATCCAGAACGCGGGCCAGATGCCATTACCTTCAGGGAGTTTAATACGAGCGGCTATTTTTCCATATTTCCAAGTGCGTTTGTTAGCCGTGTTCAAACGTGCCGAAGTGTACTGATTTATGCCGTGACTATCACTTTCATGAATGGCCTTTATAATTAGACAATCATTTTCTATATACGCATTTTCCGGACTGTCAGTATAGCGCTGCCATTCATCGTTGAATCGCCCCGCCTCAACAAGCTGCAAATTCCAGCTGCTTTTATCGATGGAACCGGTTTTAAATTCGTCTGACCAGACTAACTTCCAATCGGAATTCAGCTCGTGGTTATCTTCAAGAGTTATAGAAGTTGAAGATTCATTGTTTTCAAGGTTTTCTGAATTGGATTTGACGCCTTTTTCCTGGCAGGATAGTATGATGAGTGACGCAGTGATTATTATCACTGAGCTGAGAAATTGTCTGCTCATAAAATCGAATTTGAGGGTTTAAGGTAAATAATTTCTGATGAAAAGCATCGGGAATATGATCAGTACCATCAAAAATAACCTTCTGCTGTATTTATTTGTAAGCGGTCTAGCTTAGGTTTGATCAATTGGAATCCTTTGAGCAAACCTTCCGATAAGCGGTCAACTTCTTTTTGTGTAAGTGAAGTTGCGAACATACAGGCCCCGGTGTTGATCATTATGATATTTTCTTCAAGGAACATATAATCAAGGAGTTCGTTTATCAATTCCTTTTTTTCTTTGGTGTGGTATGCCTCCCTATAGCTTTTAGGTTTATCTGGCTGGAGATGGATTCTGAACATTGAGCCTGCACCTGTAACCGATAGGGGTACATCGGCAATAGCCATCGCCTCCTCAATCTGGTCGACTGCGGTTTTGGTCAATGCGTTCAATGTTAGCACGGCTTCTTTATCAAATAATTCCATGGCTACACGGCCCGCTGTGGTTGAAACAGGATTAGCCGAAAATGTACCTGAGTGCGGATGCCTCAGGATTCTGCCCCGGGGGTCCAGGACTTCCATGATATCTGAACGACCGGCCAATGCTCCGATCGGGAATCCGCCGCCTATCATTTTTCCCATAGCGGTTAAATCGGGTTTAACGCTAAAGCTGTCCTGTTTCCCGCCATAGTTAACACGATAGGTTACAACCTCATCAAAAACCATCAGTGCATTATGCTTGCGTGTCCAGGTATAGATCGCTTGAATAAATTCTTCAGTAGCAGGGAATAGTCCTATACGGTGGGGAACCGGATCGATAAGCACGCAGGCAATATCATCGGCATGCTCATCAAGTATATTCAGGGTTCGTTCTATGTCGTTAAAGGGATAGACAACAACATCATCGAGCACCCCTTGCGGAGTTCCGTCAACAACTCGGTTAGTGTTTGGTTTATCGATACTGCCCCAATTATCGGGATTTGAGGTTTGACTGATTTCCGCATAATCGTAGGTCCCATGATAGGCACCTTCCGCTTTGGCAATCTTCGGTTTTTTGGTATAGACCCGGGACGTCTTGAGCATGGTCATGACCGCTTCTGTTCCGGAGTTAACAAATCGCATCCGTTCAAATGTACCCGAGCGTTCTATCATTAATTCAGCAAATCTGACCTCTGCCTCGGTACCCATGGTAAAGGCTGTACCTCTTTTAATCTGATCGATTACGGCTTCTGTGATTGCCGGATGTGAATGACCATGTATTAATGATGCCATATTATTGGCAAAATCAATACGTTCAACACCTTCAATGTCGGTTATATAGCTTCCCTTTGAAGTTGCCACGTAAAAGGGGTGAGGTTTTCTGAAAATTGTGTTGCGGCTAACGCCACCGGTAAGAACATGACATGCGCGTTCATAAACGGCCTTGTTCGAGTTGTGCAATAGTTTCATTGTGGCAGTTTGAGAATTGTTGGTTAAATAATTTCAGACCTGTGCCTCTTCATACTGATTCAGCTGGGTTCCCGTGTGTTCCTGCAAGTATTCAAAACTCACATTTGGTGCCATTTCTCTAACAAACAAACCGTCTTTATTCACGTCGATTATTGCCAGGTTGGTATATATACGTTCCACTACGCCTTTACCGGTAAGGGGAAAAGTACATTCCTCAACAATTTTATGATGGCCGTGTTTGGTCACATGCTGTGTAATGACGAAAATTCGCTTGACGCCTGCAACCAGATCCATAGCGCCTCCTACGGCCGGAATTGCATCTTTTGCACCCGTAGACCAATTGGCCAGGTCGCCATGTTGGGAAACCTGCATCGCTCCGAGAACACAAATATCGATATGTCCGCCGCGAATCATTACAAAACTGTCGGCATGGTGAAAATAAGCGGCACCCGGAATGGCCGTGATATATTTTTTCCCGG
>JABDPL010000177.1 GCA_013042825.1 Flavobacteriaceae bacterium
GGTAAACACCCTGGGAGCCTTGCATCCGGTTGTGCTGCTCGGCGGTATTTTCTTATTAACAACCGCCTTCAGCCAGGTCATAAATAATTCCGCGACCGCGGTTTTAATGGCTCCAATTGTTATCTTAGCAGCAACAACGTTAAACGTTTCACCTAAACCGTTTATGATCACGGTTGCGGTGAGTGCCTCAACTGCTTTCTTAACCCCAATTGGAACAACAACAAATGCAATGGTCCTGTCAGCAGGCGGCTATAAATTCAAGGATTATGTCAGGGTAGGTGCACCATTATTACTGCTTTTCCTGATCCTTATTCTCGTTCTTGTTCCGGTGATATGGCCTTTAAATATTTAAATAGAAAAAGAAACTAAAACTAAATTCATGAAAGAAACAATCACACCAAAACATGCAGATCTTGAACGCTATGGAATAAAGGACGCCGATGTACATTGGAATCTCAGTCCGGAAGACCTTCAAAAAAGAACAATTGAACGCGGAATGGGAAAGGAGACCAATAATGGCACCCTGGCGATCAATACCGGTAAATTTACCGGAAGATCTCCTCAGGACCGTTTCCTCGTTAAAGATGATTACACGGCCGATAAGATCTGGTGGGGCAAGATCAACAAGCCGATATCACCTGCTAATTTCGATATCCTTTATGATGAGGTTGTAAACTATATGTCAGGAAAGGAATTATATGCTCGGGACGCCTATGTCTGCGCCGATCCGAAATACAAACTGAATGTCAGGACCATTACTGAATATCCATGGTCGAATATGTTTATTTATAATATGTTCTTGCGTTCAGATCCTTCAGAATTAGTAGATTTTGAAGAAGATTGGCTGGTGTTATGTGCACCTGGATATTCATATCCTGATCCCGCTGCTGTAGGTTTGCGACAAGGTAATTTCTCAATTCTGAATTTTACAAAAAAAATTGCTCTTGTTGGTGGTTCGGCCTATACAGGTGAAATGAAAAAGGGTATTTTCACTGCTTTGAATATGATCCTTCCTACAGATCATAATGTACTTCCTATGCACTGCTCTGCGAATGTCGGTGAAAAAGGAGATACAGCAATATACTTTGGCCTATCTGGGACCGGTAAAACCACCTTATCAGCAGATCCTGACAGAAAACTGATAGGTGATGATGAGCATGGCTGGACCTCTGAAGACCGTATCTTCAACTTTGAAGGGGGTTGTTATGCCAAGGCCATTGATCTGACCGAAGAAAAAGAACCGGACATTTACAGGGCCATCAAACCGGGTGCGATCCTTGAGAACGTTATCTTCACCGAAGATGGTGATGTCGATTATATGGACAGCACCATTACTCAGAATACACGGGTTAGTTATCCACTTTATCATATCGACAATATTCAGGAGCCTTCTTACGCAGACAATCCGAAGGATATTTTCTTCCTGACCTGTGATGCGTTTGGTGTGTTGCCTCCGGTTTCTAAACTGACGCCCGGACAAGCAGCTTACCACTTCATTTCAGGATATACCGCTAAGGTAGCCGGAACCGAGGCAGGAATTACAGAGCCCGTTCCTTCTTTCTCAGCTTGCTTTGGCGCACCGTTTATGCCATTGCACCCGACAGTTTATGCGGAAATGCTCAGCAAGAAAATGCAGGATGCCGGCGTTAATGTCTGGCTGATCAATACCGGTTGGAGTGGCGGACCGTATGGTGTGGGTTCACGTATCAAATTGAAGTATACGAGAGCCATGATCACTGCTATCTTGAATGGAGATATGGAAGGTATGGAATTCCAGCAGCATCCGATATTTGGCTTGTTCATGCCAACAAGTTGTACGGGTGTACCATCAGAAATTCTCGATCCGATGAATACCTGGGAAAACAAGAGTGCTTATGTCAGTAAGTCGATTCAGCTGGCGCATTCCTTCCATCTCAACTTTGAGAAATTCCAGTCTCAGGCGTCTAAACAGATAATCGAAGGCGGACCGCTAATCGATGAGCATCATGATTTACATGAGCATGTCTAGGAAATAGATAATTGAAAAAGGAGCGCTAAGCGCTCCTTTTTTTATCTCAATATTTTCTTTTAATTGAAATGAAGTCAGTGCGAGCCATTGAGAAATTTTTTTTCAATGGCTCGCAATCTCATGAGTATGTCACTATTTTATATGTAGATTATATTCTATATTGTGATATGCCTAACGGATATATTTATATACTAACCAATACACATAACAGTGTGCTTTATACCGGTGTTACAAGTAATCTAATCAAACGTATTAATCAACATAAAAGCAAAGTATATAAGAAGAGCTTTACCTCGAAGTATAATTGCCATAGACTGGTGTATTACGAAAAATATAATTCGATAGTATTAGCGATTGAAAGAGAGAAACAAATCAAGAATTACAGCAGAAATAAAAAGAATAAACTTGTGAATTCCTTAAATCCCGGTTGGGATGATTTATATAAATATTTAATCCATTAAGGAGATTGCTATGTCATCCCGTTTTACGGGATTCCTCGCAATGACTTCTTCTAAGGTTGAGTTCTCACTTCAGGGATAGAATGACGATCAATTTAGAGCTCCTTGCGAAACAGCCACAATCGCTTGTTCCAAATCAGCTTCAAGATCCCTGCGACTTTCAATACCAACAGAAAAGCGTATGAGATTATCCCCGATGCCTTGCGACTTGCGTTCTTCGGGAGTTAATAAGGCATGAGAGGCTACTGCAGGCAGAAGGACAGTGCTTTCGATACCAGCCAGGCTCATGGACGGTTTTATCAGTTTTAGCGCATTCATAAAGGCTTTGGCATCGATACTGTCGATTAAGTCGAACGACATCATCGCTCCGAAACCACGCATTTGGGACACGGCAATCTCATGGCTGGGGTGATTATCGAGTCCGGGATAGTAGACCCTCTCAATGGCTTCATGGCCGTTCAGATAATTCGCCAGTTTACGGGCATTGCGTTGTTGGGCCTTAAAGCGAACCACCAGGGTCTTCATACTGCGCTCAAGTAACCAGACCGTATAATCGCTTAGACTACCGCCAAGGCTCTTGGCCATACGCCAGATGCTGTCCATATGCTCCTGGCTTCCCGCTACGGCTCCCGCACAGATATCACTGTGACCACCAAAATACTTGGTAGCCGAGTGGACCACAAGGTCGATACCGAAATCGATGGGATTCTGAATTATGGGTGTGGCAAAGGTATTGTCGATTACCGTCATGCAATTATTATTCTTCGCAAGCTTGGCTACAGCAAACATATCAACAAGCTTTAACAACGGGTTGGATGGCGTCTCGATATAGATCATACTGGTACGATCGGTCATGGCCGATTCGAAATGCGCAATGCCGAGTCCGTCTGTAAAGCTGTAGTCGATATTGAAATTGGCAAAGTGCTCCTCTATAAGATTTCTGGTACCCCCATAGATATCTTTCTGGACAACCACGTGATCGCCGGCTTTAAGAAAGGACAACATAGTTGTGCTTATGGCCGCCATGCCCGAACCAAAGATCATGGCTGCTTCAGCATGCTCGAGAGCTGCGATCTTCTTTGCCAGGTACTCCTGGTTTGGTGTATTGAAGTAGCGCGGATAGCGTTTTACATCCACATCCATAAAAGCATAGGATGAAGAGGGGTAAATTGGAGAAACCGCGCCATGAAATTGTGTGTCCTCTATCTCTCCTATATGGGTGCAAATGGTATTTAATCCGGGTCTGTCTTTCGCCATGACAATCTGATTTTTGTTGAAGGATTTAAAGATAGGAAAAGGAAGGAACTTAATGAAGTTAAATGTGGTAGGTACCCCGCCCACTCGCCCAAGGCCTCGTGTTCAGGCAAGCCCGCCTCTGCTTCGCAGATTCGGGCAAGCCCGCCTTCACTGCGTGAATTCGGGCAAGCCCGCCTTCACTGCGTGAATTCGGGCAGGTAGGTGCTAGGGACTAGTTACTAAGTGCTAACTACTCTTCTTTATACACGCGCATCATAACCAAAACATGCGGCAGGGTGATGGCGGCTAAAAAGGAAAAGAAAATCGATAGAAACAGCTGTTCCTGATTTCGCAGCAGGTATAAGGTAGTTACCAACCCAACAACGGCGAAGATATAATACAGCCAGGAGCTCTTGAGGTATTTTTTTAAGTTCAGCCTGTTGTTTTCTCCATAAAGCAGCTTGATCTGGTCATTCAGGGAAGGAATGGAATGCCAGAAAATAAAATAGATGGCAAAGGCCCAAATAAGAGAGGCCATTTTAAAAACAAGGGCGAGGACCAGTATAAGGAAGATCTCTTCTATCCAATTAGACTGCATCTTCCTTGACAGGAACAGGTAAATACCCAGACCGATACTGGAAACCACAGCGATTCCGAAGAAAAGGGTCAACAGATCAGTATGCAGGTCGACCGCCGTAATATTTTCCATAATCGATAAGGTCTCTTCAGCATTCAGAAAAAATAACAGTCCGAAAATCAACGATCCATAAGCCAGGAAAAACAACTTATGCGGCCAGGCTGTTTTAACCGATTTATCGATCCAATGCTGTTCGCCAAAGTGGTAACAGCTCAACAAAATAAAGACCATAAGTGCAAGAGCCGGGATAAAATAGAATGCCAATCCAGTTAAAAGGACCATCCCCACATAAGGGATCAGCGGATTCATTTGCCCGGGCAAAACCGTCGTAAACACCCGGCGTATAAGACGGATATCATTCGCGCCATGGAGTATACCTATAGTTATAATGAGCAGGTAACCCATATAGTCCTCCGTTACGGCATCAAAATAGACCGCTATCCACAAGGCAAAAAAGGTGGCGATGGTTGCAAAACTCGTCTGCTGACTTAAAAAAGGATCTTTCGATTTCATTTGTTAAACAAATTTATGAAAACTTTAAACATTTTCTGTTTAAGCTTTCTTAAATTTGTCGAAACAAAATTAAACTTTTATGAAACTAATGCTAACCTTAATGGCCGAAGTAAGTCAGATCGCAACTGATGATTACGTAGGCTTCACATTCTTTGTCGGATGTATGGCTATGATGGCCGCATCGGCATTTTTCTTTTTGTCGATGAATTCATTCGACAGAAAATGGCGCACTTCTATCCTGGTTTCAGGATTGATTACTTTTATCGCTGCAGTTCACTATTGGTATATGCGTGACTACTGGGCAGCGTTTGCTGAGTCCCCTACTTTCTTCAGATATGTTGATTGGGTATTGACTGTTCCGTTGATGGTAGTAGAATTTTATTTGATATTAAAAGTAGCCGGAGCGAAAAAATCGCTTATGTGGCGTTTGATCTTCTTATCGGTGGTCATGCTCGTAACAGGTTACTTAGGAGAAGCTGTATACAGAGACCAGGCCTGGTTGTGGGGATTGATCTCAGGTATCGCTTACTTCGCTATTGCTTATGACATCTGGCTTGGAAAAGCCAAAAAACTGGCTGTGGAAGCTGGTGGTGCAGTATTGCAGGCACACAAAACATTATGTTGGTTCGTACTGGTAGGTTGGGCGATCTATCCGCTAGGATACATGGCCGGAACCCCGGGATGGTACGACAGCATCTTTGGTGGATTACAGATGGATGTAATTTACAACATCGGTGACGCCATCAACAAAATAGGCTTTGGGTTGGTGATCTACAACCTCGCAGTAAAATCTTCTAATGGGAATACTGCTGCTGCCTAATTTGATTTTATTAGTTAGTTATTTTAAGACAGGGTCCTCCGTTTCGGGGGACCTTTTTTGTAGGAAATAATTAGTCTGATAAATAAATATAGAAACCAGAAACCAGATACCAGATACCAGATACCAGATACCAGAAACCAGATACCAGTTCCCGAGTAACCTGATACTAGGAACTAGGAACTAATGACTAACTACTAAAAACTATTCATCTAATCTGATTTTTATCATAGGAAATTTGTTGTCTGAATTTTAGATTTGATAAAATTCGTAAACTAATTTTCACTATGAAATATATTGGTATTTGGATCGATAAGGACAAAGCACACGTAGTCACCCTAATGAAGGAACATGAAAAAATGACGACCATCGCATCGGAAATGGACCACTTCAATCCGAAAGGCGGATTGGGTGGCCGTTTCAAAGGCGGACCCCAGGACGTGGTGCAGGACAGCAAATATCTCGAACGTGAAAAACATCAGCATAAGGCCTATTTTAAATCCATAGTGCCCCATCTTAAAGGGGCCCACAACCTGGTCATATTCGGACCCGCACAAACCGGTGAGCGCTTCGCCAAACATCTGGAGACCTACCACCATATGCTGCACGCCAAACTCAAAGGCGTTGAAAAGGCCGACAGCATGACCGAAAACCAGGTCAAAGCTCTGGTAAGAGAGTATTTTGGGATACATTATGAGTCGTAAAGACAGTTGGCAGGTACTAGGTACCCCGCCCACTCGCCCAAGGCCTCGTGTTCGGGCAAGCCCGCCTTCGCTTCGCGAATTCGGGCAAGTAGGTATTAGGTACCCTGCCTGCTCGGCCGCGCCTCGCGGGCAGGCAGGTAGGTACTAGTAACTAGTAACTAGACTTTTACAAGTTTCCATTTCCCCTTTTTAAACCACCACATCCCGATGATGGCTATCAGCGCTTCGGCTACGGTTATAGCCCAGAAGACCCCATGAGGGCCCAATTCGAGATTTATGGCTGTGAGATATGCCAGCGGAAGCTGGAACAACCAGAAGCAGATAAAATTTATCCAGGTGGGTGTGCGCGTGTCGCCGGCACCGTTAAAGGATTGTATGATCACCATCCCATAACCGTAAAATACATATCCGGCGGTTATGATGATAAGGGCCAATGATCCATAGCGAACCACCTCAGGATCGGCATTGAACAAACGAATAATCGGCTTGGCAAATACCAGGTATATGACGGTCACTCCGGCGAGAAAGATGGCATTATATTTCCCGGTCTTCCAGACGGAAGCTTCTGCCCTGTCGGGTTTTTTTGCACCTAGATTCTGACCCACTAATGTCGCTGCCGCATTACTCATTCCCCAGGCCGGCATCATGGTAAACATGATCACGCGAATGGCAATGGTATAACCGGCCAGCACCTCGCTGCCGAATTCGCTCATGATACGCATGAGCACAACCCAGCTGGAGGTTCCGATGAGGAACTGTCCGATACCTCCCAAGGAAACGCGAACCAAGTTCATCAATATCCCAATGCGCAGCACCAGGTCCTTCCAAAGCAATTTGATCTTGGTGCTTCCGCGGAATAGTATATAGAGTTGGAAGAGCACCGCCGTTCCCCTGCCCGTAGTTGTGGCAATTGCCGCACCCTGCACCCCAAAGGCCGGGATCGGCCCCAATCCGAATATAAAGAGCGGATCCAGGATCAGGTTTAAACTATTCGACAGTATAAGTGCCCACATAGCGATGGAGGCATTCCCTGCCCCACGGAATATGGCATTGATAAGAAAGAGCAGCATAATGGTCATATTACCGCCCAGCAGTACCTGGGTATAGCCATAACCTTCTTCAATCAGGTCGGGTTCGCCACCCATGACCGAAAGGATTTCCTTTGGAAAAATGATTCCGACAGCAGAAACCAGCAGGGAAACACCAACGCCTAAGATTATGGCCTGCACCGCAGCCTCATTGGCTCCTTTCAGGTTCTTCTCTCCTACCCGTCTGGCTACCACAGCGGTTGCCGCCATCGAAAGTCCGATCGCAATAGCATACACCAGTGTAAGAACCGATTCTGTTAATCCGATTGTGGCCACGGCATTCACCGACACTCTCGACACATAAAAAATATCGACCACGGCAAAGATCGACTCCATCATCATCTCCAGTATCATGGGTATAGACAGCATGAACACCGCCCGGCGAATACTGCCGGAGGTAAACTCCTGTTCCTTACCGCTTACCGCAATCTTGAAATAGCGAATGAACTCCTTTATGGTTGGAAGTTTGGTTGGCATAACAGATCAAAAATAGTTAAAAAGGGGAAACGAATAACTCGTTCTTGGTGTCTGGGTATTAGTGGTTAGTAGTTAGCTGCCTGCCCGCGAGGCGCGGCCGAGCAGGGAGGGTTGTTAGTTATTGGCATAAAGCCAGCGTTATCATTCTGAATGAGCGAAGCGAAATGAAGAATCTTATAAGCCTGAATGAGATCCTGAATCACTGAGTCATAGCTCAGCACAAGCAAGTTCAGCATGACATAGATAAATCGACTTGCCTGCGTCATCCTGAACTAGATTCAGGATCTACTATATTCAGCATTTAACATATCGATGCGAAGCATTGAAACCCACCAGAACGGGATAGAATTGAACAGACGTCATTGCGAGGAGTCCCGCAGGGCGGGATGACGTGGCAATCTTATACTAGAAGGAAAAGGGTAACTGGTTAGGGGTTACGGTTACCTTTTACCCCGCCTTCGCTTTGCAAATTCGTACAGTTAGGGACCAGGGACTAGGTACTAGAGACTAGGTACCACGAACTGTCCGACAGCGGTGAACAGGTGAACTAGGAACTCTTGGTCCGATTAACTATATTTAAACCAATCAACCACCACATATGTCAAAACCCGCCAAATTCGGCACATTTTTAGGGGTTTATACGCCCAGTATTCTTACCATCCTCGGGCTAATCATGTACCTGCGTTTTGGTTGGGTTGTTGGTAATGTGGGACTCTGGAACACTGTTCTAATCGTGGTAATGGCCTCTTCCATCACCTTTATCACGGGGCTCAGTGCCTCGGCTATTGCTACCAATATCAAGGTTGGTGTTGGCGGGCAATACTATATGGTATCCCGCTCGTTGGGTCTTGAACCCGGCGGGGCCATCGGTATTCCTCTTTATCTGTGTCGAACGCTTAGTGTGACCTTTTACTGTTATGGACTGGCTGAAGCCATTCTCGCTCTATACGCATCCTCTTTTGGCGATGTGGACCCCATGGCCCTGCGCCTGCTCACCATCGGATTCATCATTCTTGTAACGGCATTGTCAGGTAAAAGCGCGAAGCTGGTCCTAAAATCCCAGATCCCCATCATGATCATTGTGGGCGCTTCCATTTTGGCCTTGTTGATCGGTGTTCTGACCAAGGATCTGAAAGCTCCGGTTACAGATGCCACCTATATCACAGCTCCGGAAGGATTTTGGTATGTGTTTGCCGTATTTTTTCCCGCAGTAACAGGATTTACAGCCGGTATAAGCCTGAGCGGAGACCTGAAGGATCCTCAGAAATCGATCCCAAGAGGTACGCTGGGTGCCGCATTATCGGGACTGGTTATTTATTTGATCATCCCTGTACTTTTATCCGTTACAGCCGTTTTGAGTGTGGAACAACTAACAGATCTCGATGGCGGTATAACGGTATGGACCCGGCTGGCCGTTCTCGGCCCCTGGATCATTTATCCCGCGGTCTGGGGAGCGGTTTTAAGCTCGGCCTTTGGAAGTATTCTCGGCGGTCCGAGAATTCTGCAGGCACTCTCTATGGACGGGCTGGCACCAAAATTTTTATCTAAACTTTCGAAGTCGGGCCAACCCACCGTAGCCACCTGGATCTCAGGATTTCTGGCACTCTCGGCTGTATTTATCGGAGGGTTGAACACCCTGGCACAATTTGTTTCCGTATTATTCCTCACCCTCTATGTTGCTGTAAATGTTTCGGCCGCAGTAGAACAATTGATCAAGGAACCCTCGTACCGGCCTAAAGTTCATGTGCCCTGGTATGTGAGTTTATTCGGTGCTGCCGGGGCCATGATCGTCATGTGGCTCATCAGTCCGTTAGCCTTTATTCTAGCCCTCGGCCTGGAAGCCTTGATTTTCATCTATTTGATTTCACGGAAGATGGAGCAGCAATGGGGCGATGCTTCCACAGGTATTTGGATGCATATTTCCAGATATGCCTTGCTAAAACTGAACGCCAAAAAGATCACCCCAAGGAACTGGCGGCCTATTATCATTCTGTTCGTCAATAACCTGAAGGACTATATGAACCTGGTGAAGTTTGCCGAAATGTTGGGGCAGAACTCGGGGGTTCTGACCATTTCGAAGTTAATAACCACCGCCAATAAAGAAGAGCTTGCCAGGCGAAATGAAATCACCTTCGACATGCAAAAAGAATTGGCAAAAGAGGGCCTCCAGGCATTGACCGAGGTTCACGTGGTAGAGGATTTGAAACAGGGCATGTACAATGTGGCCGCTTCGCATGGAATTGCCGGCTTAAAAACCAATATGGTCATATTTGGCTGGAGCAGAACCGGGAAAGGAAAAAAGAAGGAATTGGGTGTGATACACGATTTGGCCAGGTCGGGGAAGAACATTTTGATGCTGCATTTCAAAAACCCATTGACCAAGAAAAACAACAACCGAATCGATATCTGGTGGCGGGGTTTAGATAGTAATGGCGATATGATGCTTCTGCTCTCCTACCTGATCACCTTAAACAATAAGTGGAAAAAAGCGAAAATCAATATTATGAGTATCGCCGATACGGATGAAGACGTTTACAGCATGGAAAAGCGTATCCGGTTGAGTATTAAAGATGCGCGCATCAATGCCACACCCAGGGTAATTTTGAGGGCCGGTGAAGATACGGTGGGGCAACTCATTGAAGAAAGTAAAAACGCCGACCTGGTATTCTGCGGATTATCGCGAGACATAAATATCATCGATCAACGTGTGGCCCATATAGACCGGGTTACAGGCAGCTTAAAAGCTGTGGCTTTTGTTCAGAATAACGGGATGAAATCGAAAACACCGGTTATTTTTAAAGCCTGACGTTTCTTCTTCATTTTTTTAATTCAGGTACCAATTGTGGTTTACATGTTTGTGTACTCTGCATGTTCACCATGGAAAAAAGAAACCAACCCGCCAGTAAGTTTTATATTTCAATAAAGCGGACAGGGAAATCAATTTTTCAATCCCTTCAGCAAGGCATTCTGTTCTTCCATCAGATCATTCATTTTTGTGAGTAATTCGATGTCTTTGGGTGTAGCC
>JABDPL010000179.1 GCA_013042825.1 Flavobacteriaceae bacterium
TCGTTGCCTTATCCGAACTCGAACCGATTATAATACGTTCGGGCTTTAAAAAGTCATCAACCGCAAATCCCTCGCGAAGAAATTCCGGATTAGACACCACATCGAAATCGACCTTGGCGTTTTTTGCAATGGTATCTTTAACCAGATCTGCAGTGCCTACAGGAACTGTGCTTTTATCTACAATGATCTTATAATCATCGATGAGTTCTCCTATTTTTTCGGCAACACCCACAACATAAGAGAGATCTGCCGAGCCATCTTCATCTTCAGGCGTTGGCAAGGCCAGCATGATTATAATTCCGTGATCAAGGCCTTCTTCTAAAGATGTGGTAAACTTCAGGCGACCTGCCTTTATATTCCTTTCAAACAGAAGATCAAGATGAGGTTCATAAATCGGCACAACACCTTGCTTCATCTTCTCAACTTTGTCTTCATCAATATCGACGCATAAAACATCGTTTCCGGTTTCTGCCAGGCAAGTACCTGTGACCAGGCCAACATAACCGGTGCCAACAACAGTAATTTTCATTTATATTTTTTAGTTAGCGCTAAAATAGAAATTTCTTATTCTAGTTCGGACTCCATTTCCAGATTGTCGCAATAAGTCCTTTCCAATTTTAGCAAGTTTTTAAATCCGAAATAATTTATTAAAACCGAGAATATCATGACTCCATTTTGTCTTTCCAGAATATTTTCGAACAGCATAATGACAATAAATAAAATCAGGACCGACAGGAATAGCATATCATTAGTTCGGATAGCCAATCTCAAGTTTATCGCCAGAAACAAAATAAATATTAATAATCCGATGATCCCGGATTTCATGGCTATGCTCAAATATTGATTATGGGTATTAAATCGATTCTCATATAAATAATACAAGGATTTCTTATAGCAACTATACAGGGCTGTTTTATCATCGTTAATTCCATAACCAAACCACGGTCTTTTCGCGATCTGTTCTACCGCACATTTGTAAACCTGAATTCTATTGTTGGTTGAATTGGTTTCATTTTTTTCGACATAAGTCTCAAAATTAAAAATCTCCGACATCCTGTCTCTTGATGTTGGATTTATAAAAACAAGTGCGATTACTCCAATTGCAGACAATACGATATGATATGGCCGCAGCTTCAATTTGCTAAAAGCGCCTGTAAGGAAAATGATCATCGAAATACCAAAAGCCAGTATTACCCCTCTTCGCGAGAGAAAAATAAGTGCAAGAACCAATGGGATCATCAAAACGAGCATTTGTTTTTTAATCCTTTTATTTCCCGATTTTCGGCTTGCTATCGAAACAGAAAAAAGCAGCGCGATACTCAAAGCCAGTGATGTATATATGGGATGGTCATATATAAGAGGAATATTCTTAGTGAGCTGAGTGACATAAAATCCGAAAGGCTTTGAATCCCATAATATGCCACTGTAAACCAAATAGGCAAAAATGATTATCGCATATAAGACACAAGAGTATATGACTACGCGAAAAAATAACGCTTGAACCCTTTCGCTGAATACCTTCTTCTGATTGGCAGCAAATATGGCAAACAGCAATGGGCAGACTATCACTGCAGCTGATGTTTCTAAAATCTTCGCGCTAGACCTGTCTTCAGAAAGGAAAAGAAATCCTAAACAGTATATGATATACAGGGCTGAATTTAAAATGATTAGTCTATTCCATTTAACCTTTCTGTAAAGCAACAGGTTAAACAAACCCATGGCCGCCATTGGAAAGAATAGCCAGGCCCTGTTCTCTGAAGGGAACAGAATATATATTCCAAAGAAAAGGAAGAAAAATATTGTGCCTTTCTGAAGTATCTCCTTTAAATTATAATTCATTCAGTTCTTGTACAAAATTGTTAAGCACCGTTTCTTTTGAATAATTGGCCAAAACAAAATCTCTTGCCTTTTCGCCCATCTCTGCAGACCGCGACTTGTCTGATTTAATATTAACCACGCTTTTTATCAAACCATCGAGATCATCTGCATTCAAATAATATCCGCCCTGAGATCTTTCAAAAATGGTCTTAACCTCCGATAAAGGGCTTCCTGTTACTACAGAGGGCCTTCCACTTCCCATCATACCAAGTATTTTTGAAGGCATGACCGTATCGACCACCTCATCTTTCTGAAACAGAATATGAAGATCGGCGCTATTCAATAATAAAGGCAATTCCTCAAATGGTACCAGGTTGTGATGGGATACGAACGGATATGCATCAAGTCTTGTTTTTACCTGCTCCTGCATGGCTCCCTCCCCTACAACTACAACCTGTATTTGATCAAGGTCCTTTACTCGGTCAAGGAATTGAAAAAACAGATCCCAATCCTGCTTATAGCCGATATTTCCTGAATAAAGAACATTGAATTTCCCGGGCTTCATAAAGGCGTGCTTAGATGTGAAACCGGTATTAAATCGATCCAGATCCAACCAATTTGTGAAATAGTATCCCGTGATATCGGTTTTCTCCTCTAAACGATTTAACATCCCGTTACTTATCGTACTCACGCGATCTGCGCTTTTCAGTAATGCTTTTTCAATACGTATTAAGAACCTTATTATTCGCTTTTTGTTGTCCTTGACTAAACCGGATTCTATTGCTGCATCAAATTCAAAGTCCTGAATATGTATCCATATTTTTGAGCCGTGGATAAATTTGAGAAATCGTCCGAGCACGGCTGATGTGGTAAACGGTATGATGCAGATCACTATATCAGCCTTCCTGTTTCTGATGCAATTGATCAAACTGCCCGCGGTAAAACTCAGAAGATGAAGTATCCTCTTCGAAAACGACGGGTCTTGAGGAACATATTGTTTAAACCTCCTGATCTTCACGCCGTTTAACTCTTCCGAGTAAAAGATTGGTTTCCCTTTATATGAATCATGAATTTTCCACTGCGGGTAATATGGAAAGCCGGTTATAACCCTTATATCATATCCCTTCTGCGCGAGATATTCAGCCATCTGGGTTGAGTACAGCCCAATGGCACTGTCTTCCGGTGCATAGTTCACTCCAATAATTGTGATTTTCCGCTTCAATTCAACGGTTTTTAATTTCTTTGGAAGGCGAACCGATGTTTATCGTATAAGGATTGATGTTCTTAACAACGGTTGATCTTGCACCCACAACCGCCCCATCCGCGATGGTAATACCCGGTGAAACAAACACATCTGTCGCTATCCAACAGTGGTTGCCGATCGTTATGGGGTGAGCATGTATATCAAAGCTTTCCGAATTATAGTCATGAGTGCCAGTGCAGATATAAGATCGCTGCGAAATTACCGTATGCTCCCCAACGCTTATATCTCCCAAAGAATACAACTGAACCTCATCTCCAATCCAACTATAATCCCCGATCTTTACTTTCCATGGGTATGTGATCCTGGCGGTAGGCCTGATCAAAACCTTCTTGCCGATCTTTGCTCCGAAGCATCTCAGGAGAAACCTGCGCCATCCGTATAACGGCTGTAATGAAGGTCTGAAAAACAAGGCATAGGTGATCCACCAAATAAGGACAAAATATTTTGATCGCCCCCTGAAACCTTCAGGAGTTTTATACTTGCTCAAATCTTGTTTAATCGGCATAACCAGGCTTTCGGAGCATTCTTAATATTTACCAGGATTTACTGAAAAAGTCAATTCTCATACCTATGCAATATTATGAAATTATATTTACCTAAATAACCTCTGCTTTGCCAATCTAAAGAGATGTTTTTGAAGCACCAATAACAAGAATTTTGGCTTTGATGCGGTTTGGAGGGGATTCAGAACTTCGGTGTAAGCTTTGTAATCAGAAAATCCGCCGTTCAGCAGATCATCGACTTCTTTCTTAGTATACTTAAAGCCATGTAACTGACCTGTTAACCTGAACAGGATGTAATGCTTGGTCGTCAGGCCTTTAATTACCTCGTCTATAAAGATATTTGCTGTTTGCTGAGGCAGGATATTATTCTTAACGGCATAATCGATGCAGGCTATAAGATCGACGGCGAAGGACTTGAACGCATTGAACGAAACCTTGGTGTCCTTTATAAACAAACTCGTGCCAGAAATTTCCACCGCTTTTTTTGAGATGTCCAGGGACTCAACAAAAAGAGCAAACCCCATAAAGGTGTTTCCCTTAAATGTTTTGAACAGTTCGTCATCCTTGGTCTTTTTGTTGGTAAATATGACCGCACTGATCAAGGTGGTTTTAAAATTAAAGGCCTCAATTCCCCTGTCGACATCATATACCTCAGTCGAAAATGGCCTCTGTGGCCCAACTTTATGGGCGTGCTTCCAGTCTTTTAAAAAAACGAAATTCGGCTTATGCCCGAGTAAGACTTCCATAATGCAATCGATCAGCCCGTAGGCTATATGATCGTTATCAGACAACAGCCAAAAGTATTTACCTTTTGATAACTCCCTGCACTTTTTGAAGTTTCCATAGAAACCGGTATTCTCACTCTGGCGATTGTGAACGATGTTGATGTCCGGAAAGTCTTTTATATACTTCTTTATAACGGCGTCGGTGTTATCCGTTGAGCCATTGTCGGATAGAATAACTTCAATATGGTCCTTGTTCTTTTCAACCTGGGGAAGTACGATCTCCAGCGCCTTTTCTACGATTTCAGCTCTGTTCCAGGTTGGTATGGCTAATGACAGTATAGGTTCGTTCATAGTCTCAGGGTCAGATCACCCTACTCTAATTATGCTTTGTTTGCTCTAACACATTTCCCTTCTTTTTCAACAAAGCGTCCAGATAATTGTTTACACCCTTGATGGGTTCCTTAAATGCAACGTCTTTTAAATGCGGGTTGCGAATATAGTCATTGGTAAATTTCTCCTGGTGTTCTATCTCAACAGCCCCTATCGCCAGTAGATCCTCCTGCTGAAAATATTTATAAATTCCTAGAGCCAAATCCCTCAATCTTATACCGTTACCAGCTGTTATCTCCTGAATGCCGGATTGATTTCTATCGATAAGTGCCTTTAGGGATTGGGCCACATCGTCGAAATGGTGGTATTCCCTGTACTGCAGGCCTGAACTCATTTCAAATACCGATTGCGTTTTGAGGGAATCATAGATCAGCCCTAAAAACATAAAAGGGCTCGGCTCTTTAAACCCGTATAGGGTGTGCAGCCTCAAATGCATCCAGGGTTGTTCGTTCTGATCTATGCCTTTCAGGTAATTTGAAAGCGCTATTTTACTTCTGACGTACGGATTTGAGGTTTCCTTAAGGTTTTCCATTATGGTGCCACAAGTAATTATCAGTGCCCCACTTCCTTTTAAAGCTTCCATTATATTCTTCGGAAGGCTAAAATTTACAGCGGTAATCTCATCTTCAGCAGCCTTTGAATTGAGGACACCTGAACTTATTACGACAATAGATCTATCAAGGTTGTATTTAGAAAAAAACGCCTTTATTTCTTTTAAGTCTGATTCACCACTCCAACTCGCGTAGGTCTCTCGTTCA
This sequence comes from Flavobacteriaceae bacterium, assembly GCA_013042825.1. GTDB lineage: Bacteria > Bacteroidota > Bacteroidia > Flavobacteriales > Flavobacteriaceae > SHLJ01. The sequence continues at coordinate 5,459 of JABDPL010000179.1, forward strand.
GGAACGCTAAGGCTATAGTCTTCAGAGAATAGTTTGATCAAAGCCAGGGCAAGCCTCGACCTGCCTCCAATAATGATTATATTGTCTTTTTCCGAATGAATCATAAATCAGAGCTTAGAAACCAATACGGTTTATTATTTCTGATACTTCTTTATCTCTTCAAGGCAGCTGTTTACCATTTTAGCTCCGTCAACCCATTGTTTATGCCAATTGATGGTATGCTCTAAAGCCTTTTCTAATCTCCACTTTGGTTGCCAGTTCAGCCTTGCCTCGGCTTTGGACCAATCCAGTTTTAAAAAGCCGGCTTCGTGCGGGTTATTGGCTTTATCTAATTCCCATGATGCGCCTTCACCCCAATACTCCTGCATTCTTTCAAGTATCCAGCCAACGGGTTTGCAGTCTTCGTCTTTTGGCCCAAAGTTCCAGGCCTCGGCAAATTCTGATCCGCCGGTAAATAAAGACTCTGCCAGCATCAAATAACCCGATAGCGGTTCAAGCACATGTTGCCAGGGCCGTCGTGCCATAGGGTTTCTTATAACCACCGGAGTTTCCTTTTCAAAGGCCTTCAGTATATCGGGGATAAGCCGGTCATCGGCCCAGTCGCCTCCACCTATAACATTACCTGCTCTGGCTGAACCGATGAAAGCGGTATCGTCGCTATAATAAAACGAATCTCTGTAAGCCGAAGTCACAAGTTCTGCACAGGCTTTGCTATTGCTATATGGATCGTGGCCTCCCAGAGGTTCATTTTCTCTGTAGCCCCAATGCCATTCTTTATTTTCATAACACTTGTCGCTGGTAACAGACACTACAGCCTTTAAGTTTCCGGCATGTCTTGCGGCTTCCAGTACATTAACCGTCCCCATGACATTGGTTGAATAAGTTTCCAGGGGATCGTGGTACGAGCGCCTCACCAGTGGCTGGGCCGCCATATGGATAAGAACATCAGGTTGAAACTGTGTTATACTGGATTCGATCTTTTTATAATCACGAATATCCCCAATCTCTGATAGCATATCAGAATTCAAACCCGTCAGTTCGAATAAGGAAGGGTTCGTAATGGGCTCAAGAGCGTAACCTTTAACCTCTGCACCCATTGAAAGAAGCCAGAGAGACAACCAGCTTCCTTTAAATCCGGTGTGTCCGGTAAGAAAAACTTTTTTGCCTGACCAAAATTTGGGATCAACAACCCGTTTCAATCCTTCCATATTTTCCATGGGGCTTTGTTGCTGCTCCATAAATTATTCAAATAGTTCTTGTCTCTCAGGGTGTCCATGGGTTGCCAGAACCCCGTATGTTTGAAGGCCACGAGTTCACCGTCAGCTGCAAGCCCCCTCAGGGGTTCCTGCTCCCAAACTGAGGCATCTCCGTCAATTCGGTTTAATACCTTTGGAGATAGCACAAAAAATCCGCCATTTATGAGGGCACCATCTCCTCTGGGTTTTTCTTCAAATTTCCTGACCTCATCATCATGAATATCCAATGCTCCAAATCGTCCGGGGGGAAATGTTGCCGTTAGCGTAGCCTCCCGGCCATGGGCCAGATGAAAATCTACCAGCTCGCCTATGTTGATATCGGCTACCCCATCACCATAAGTAAAGCAAAAGGCCTCTTCATCTTTCAGATAGGATGAGATTCGTTTTAACCTTCCTCCTGTCATCGTGTTCTCGCCCGTATCTACCAAGGTTATTTTCCATGGTTCTGCGCGCTTCTCGTGCACTTCCATTTTATTGTCTTCCAGATGAAAGGTGATGTCGGATTGATGAAGAAAATAATTGGCGAAATATTCCTTTATCACGTAACCTTTATATCCGCAACAAATAATAAAATCATTAATGTTATAGTGGGAGTAGGTTTTCATTATATGCCAAAGAATTGGCTTGCCGCCAATCTCTATCATTGGCTTGGGTTTTGTGACTGTTTCCTCACTTAAGCGGGTTCCGAAACCTCCGGCAAGAATTGCTGCTTTCATGCGTGCTAAGATAAAATTATTTTTGGTTAGAACCGGTATCTTAATCTGAAACTTGAGGGGCTTTTACAGTAAACGTTTCAGTGGAAAACAATCCTATTTCTTCAGCTCTTCAGAAGCTGATTTTTTTGCCTTTCGTAAGAAATGTAAGATAAAATTCCGAATGCTCTTTATCGCCCAAAAGACAAACAAGAAGAAAAACGCATAATAAAAATACCGGAAGGCGGACCTCAGGTGATATTCAAAACTATAGAATACGAATAGCGCCATGAGCAAGGCGAAAAACATAGCGCTGTTTCTTTTATTCCTGGCTAAAAATTTCCTGACATTTTTCTCGAAATATCCGAAGAGATTTCCAACCAGTATAAAAAAGAACAGGGTGAAGGTATAACCCATTTCGAACACCTGGCCATGAAGTGTAAAAGGCATGAATTTGGTGATCTTGAGCTCCTGTGCAACCTCCTGCCAATTCACCAGTCTACCGGGAAGCGGACTCAGGCTCACGTATATATAATACCAATCCGGCGAACCTTTTATCAATGTTTTTGAGGTGGCAAAAATCCCGAATATGAGCGAATAGTAAATGTTAAAAGCAACTGACCTAAATATTTCCGAATCCTGATTGAACACCGTAGTGATATAGGGTTTAATTCCATGAAAAGGAATTTGCCTTATACTTACGATGTATGACAGGAAAATAAATGAGAAGATGAGCTGCAGGAAGAATTTAAGTTTATTCTTAAGCGTATTGCCCGACGTTTGAAAGGAAATAAGAAAGTAAAGCGTCAAAATTAGAAAGGTAACCCGGCTTCCCGTGGCAAATGTGAAAAGCACGATCAGAAAAATCGAAATATTGGCATAATTTCTTTTTTTCACCCGTATCAAGCCTAAAAGAATGGCGTTGATCAAGGACAATATCTTCGCTATAGTGATCAAAAATTTCAGTTCGAATTTCGGTATGTATTCTGCCCTCAGATATAACTGTTTTCCATATACGACCAAATAGAAAAGTATAATGATGAATGTTAGCAGAAAGGTATAACCCATCAATTTACGGCTAGGATTGAATTTGATAAACAGGTGTTGATTCAAATTCGTAGAATAGAGTCTTTTTATGGCTTTGGAAGATATTTCGTGATAGAATAATATTCCTATTAGAAAGGCTACGTTGGCAAATAGAAATAACTGAATGATAAGCCAAAACATTTCCGCATCGATGTCATCTACATTTGCAATTGAGAATTTATTGTCATAGAAATAGAAATACAATATAGAGAGTACAATATTGGCAAGATTAAAAAGGACAAAAATATAGGCCGGGCTGATTATAACAGGCTTGAAGAACTTAAAAAAAATAATCAGAAAAAACAGGTAGAGCAGAGATAATATTACTATTGCCAGAATGCTCATTCAGATTTTGTCTTAGGCTTTTAGTATCGGTTTTTTAATCTGGAAATCAGATTCTGCTTGGCACTGAATCCTGCGTCACCGGCAGTATCATTGATCAATCTGATCTTTTCGTTTTCGAACTCAACTTTAAAGTTACGCAATTTAAAATAGACGAGGAAGGCTGAGTCCCTCAGGACTATTCTATCATCAGCCCTATTAAAAACCACTTTGTCGAAGTCGATTCGTTTAACGTTTTCCATTTTGAATTCAATCGCTTCGGGGTTTTGCCCTTCGGGAATTTCAAAAGAAATACGCTGCATTTTTTTAGGCCGTCCCTTGATGTCTTGCATCAGGCTATCCTCCCCAATGGAGTCTGAATAAACTAAAGTAACCTCAGCCGATTCATGAATTACCCCATCAAAGAAGATGTTCAAATTGTTCCCCTCAGTCGAAGGAGTTGGGGTTTTGTTGCTGTTCTGGCAACCCAC
>JABDPL010000180.1 GCA_013042825.1 Flavobacteriaceae bacterium
GGTAAAACCTTCTTTTCACCATCCCTCAACAAGGTTACATTCACAACATCGTCAGGTCGCTTCGCACTGAGGAACCCTTTCATATCAGAGAATTTGTTGATCTCTATATTATCGAGTTTTTTAATGATATCACCTGTTTGAATACCTGCACGTTCCGCTCCCGATTCAGCCTCCACTGAACTCACAAGGAAACCTTCGGTCTCACCAATACCATTTATACGGGCCATGCGACTGTCTAATTCCTGTCCGGTTACCCCAAGTATTCCGTTCTGTACATTGCCGAATTCCATGATATCCTGAATCACCTTACGGGCAATATTACTGGGAACAGCAAAAGAATAACCTACATAGCTTCCGGTCTGGGACGTTATGGCCGTATTTATTCCGATCAGCTCCCCGTTGGTATTAACCAATGCTCCACCCGAATTTCCCTGATTTACAGCTGCATCGGTTTGAATAAAAGATTGTGTATTCCTGCCGGATAAATCCCTCGATTTAGCACTGATAATCCCTGCAGTCACCGTAGAGGTCAGATTAAATGGATTCCCCACGGCCAATACCCATTCACCTATTCTGGCATTATCACTGTCTCCGAAGGTCGTGAATGGAAGATCTTCATCATAATCCACTTTTAGAAGTGCGATATCTGTCTTGGGATCAGTCCCGATCAATTCGGCTTCCATGGTAACATTATCATTTGTTGTAATGCTTATTGTCTGTGCTCCCTCAATTACGTGATTATTCGTTATTATAAAGCCATCCGGACTGATAATTACTCCGGATCCGGTACCGATCTGGGCACGTTGACTGGGCCGGCCGAAGATCAGGTCTTCCAAAGTTGTATATCCCCTGCTGATCGTGGTATTCTTGACGTGTACCACCGCATCGATCGTTTTCTCGGCCGCATAGGTAAAATCAACATCATCTATGGGAACGGCTATTGGATTCGAAACATTTATAACCGGGTTTTCCGAAAATCTGACGGGTTGCTGTTCGATAGCTGCCCGCTTGTCTTCGTAGAACATCTTGTAGGCACCAAGCGTAATGATTCCACCTAATGCCGAAACTAATATCAAAGTACCAATCTTTTTCATAATCTGTCTTTTAGTTAAGTAAAAGGCTAACGATCAAAATTAATTATTTATTGATGCTCAATTTTAACTTTAACTACTATTTAACAACGAAAATTAGACGCTATTATTTCTATCTTTGCCCTGGACATTATGATGATAGAATTCGAGAAATATCACGGTGCCGGAAACGATTTTATCCTGGTCGATAATCGTTCCGGACAATTTAAAAACTGGAGCAATGCTCTTATCAAGCAATTGTGTGACCGCCACTTTGGCATTGGGGCAGATGGATTGATATTGCTCGAAGAACATCCCGATCTTGACTATCGCATGGTTTATTTTAATTCAGATGGAAACGAAAGCACCATGTGTGGGAATGGCGGACGCTGCCTGGCGCACTTTGCCAAAGCACTCGGAATAATTGAAACAGCCGGATCATTCGAGGCAATTGATGGTATTCATGCTGTGGAATTCAGGGATGGACTTGTGCGACTGGGGATGAATCATGTTGATGATATCGACTTTCTGGAGGATACTGTAATTCTCAATACGGGATCACCACATGTTGTAACCATGGCAGATAATGTAGACATGCTCGACGTTCAGGAGGCGGGAGAACGTATTCGTTATAGTGATACCTTTAAAGAGGAGGGCATAAATGTCAATTTTGTTGAACAGCAAAACGATGTTTTTAACGTTCGAACCTATGAGCGTGGGGTAGAGGCCGAGACCCTGTCTTGCGGAACAGGTGTGACCGCCGTGGCAATAGCCATGCATGCCATGGGTCGTACGGTGAAACAGCTTGTCGATATTATAACCCCTGGGGGAGAGCTCCAGGTTGAATTTGAAAAAACGGAATCCGGATATGGGAATATCCATTTAATCGGACCGGCCATGCCGGTATTTAAAGGAACGATAGTATGCAAACCCTAAAAGGTAAACACATATATCTCAGGGCTTTAGAGCCCGAAGACCTTAAACTGGTGCATAGTATTGAAAATGATGAACGCATTTGGGAAATAAGCCAAACCCAAACACCGTTTTCCAAATATATAATTGAGGATTATATAAAGAACTCCCATAAGGATATCTATGAGATAAAGCAGTTGAGATTAGCGATTGCCACAATGGAGGACAGGGCCGTCGGATTGATCGATATTTTCGATTTTGATTTCAAAAACCGGCGCGCTGGTATCGGGCTGGTAATCAAAGATACAACGGATCGCGGCAAAGGTTATGGCAGGGAAGCCGTAGGCCTGCTTATAAACTATTGTTTCAGTCAGCTAAACCTCCATCAGTTATATTGTGATATCAATGAACAAAATGAGGCCAGTATAAAACTATTTAAATCCCACGGATTTATAATTGTGGGGATGAAAAAAGATTGGAACCTTATGAATGGAATTTATCAAGATGTGTATTTAATGCAATTGATCAATGAAAATGAATCTTAAACGTATAGTTCTTGCAGTGCTTATTCTCGGGCTGGCCGTGTTTGCCTACTTCGCTTATTTCGTATATACGGCGATGTTCGTGGAGAATACCGCTTTCAATAATGATGAGGCATGTCTTTATATCGGGTCGAATGACACCTATACGGATGTCAGGATTCAATTGGAACCACTATTGAACAAAATCGAAACCTTTGATGCCCTGGCCAGGCGAAAGCAATACGTTAATAACATCAAACCGGGGAAGTTCTGTATTTCCAAGGGCATGACGAATAACGATATAATCAATACCATTAGAAGTCAGAATATGCCGGTTCGTTTATCATTTAACAATCAAAATAGCATTGGGAGTTTGGCCGGGCGCATTGCCGAACAGATCGAAACAGACAGTTTGTCCCTATACCAGGCGATGACAGATTCCCTGTTCCTCAGGAAGAATGGTTTGACTGAGGAAACCGCGCTAACCATTTATGTTCCTAATAGTTACGAGTTCTTTTGGAATACAAGTGCCGAGGAATTCAGAAGCCGTATGTTTAAAGAATTCGGTAATTTTTGGGATGAAAACAGGCGTGAAAAGGCAAAAACCTTGAGTATGAGCCCGGATATGGTTGTTACCCTGGCTTCAATAGTCCAGGAGGAATCTAAACAATCATCAGAGCAGCCGCGAATTGCCGGTGTTTATATCAACCGGTTAAATTCCGGATGGCCGTTACAAGCAGATCCAACGCTGAAATTCGCAGCCTATCAATTGCCGAAGTATAAAAATACGGTTATCAAACGCGTATTAAACGAGCATAAAGAAATCGATTCGCCATACAATACCTATAAATATCTCGGATTACCGCCCGGCCCAATCAGCATGCCGGATATATCTGCGGTAGATGCCGTTCTGAATCATGAAAAGCACGAATTTTACTTTTTTGCGGCCGATCCGGAAAAACCCGGATTTCACAGATTTGCAAGAACTTTATCTCAACATAACCGGAACGCCAGGGATTATCAGCGATATCTATCAGAACAGGGGATAAGACGTTGATCCTTGAATAGTTCTGTTCTTAAAATATCGTTGCTTGTACTGTTATTTTCGGTTTCGATGTTTGGGCAATCCAAATTCAATCGTTTTTTAAAGCCCAGCGATACGCTTAATGTACAACGCCGAAATGCCGTGATCATTACCGAGGCTTCGGTGGTTACCTTAGGCCTGATCGGATTAAATGAGCTTTGGTATAAAGACTTTCCGCGTTCAGAATTCCAGACCATTGATGATAGTGCTGAATGGCGTAAAGTCGATAAAATCGGGCATGTGTTTTCGTCCTATCAGTTAACTCGGCTAGGATCGGAGAGTTTGGGATGGAGTGGGGCCAACAAGCGAAGTCAGATGATATTTGGATCGGCTATGAGTTTAGGATTTTTAACAACCATAGAGATTTTTGACGGATTTTCGGAAGAATGGGGGTTCTCTTGGTCTGATTTTGGTGCAAATGTACTGGGTTCTGCACTTTTTGTCGGTCAGGATCTTGCCTGGTCTGAGCAACGTATGTTGGTGAAATTTTCATTTAATCGAACGGATTTCCCTGCATTAAATCCCGATAAACTAGGAGAAAATCTGGTTCAGGAGATCTTTAAGGATTACAACGGTC
>JABDPL010000182.1 GCA_013042825.1 Flavobacteriaceae bacterium
TCCCATAACAATGGCGCCGATGCATAAAATCAGGCTTAAAATGAGTAATGGTATATACAAGGGTTTTTCCTCGTTGGTAAGTGCAACATAGAGCAGGGAAGGGCCTGTGAACATCAGGAATGCTGTAATGAACATATACCGAATTCCCCGCCTTAATACCTCTTTATCGGTCTTCATTCAGATACGCTTTAATCGCATTTCGCACGCTCTTGTGTTCATTAAGCAGAACCCTAGCCTCAAATTCGGAAACACTTAGCCTTTCCATGATCATTTTTTTTCCACGCTCCACCAACTTGGTATTGCTCAATTGCATATCTACCATTTTATTGCCTTCCACCTTTCCGAGTTGGATCATCGCGGCGGTTGTGATCATATTAAGTACGAGTTTTTGAGCCGTTCCAGCCTTCATTCTTGAACTGCCGGTTACAAACTCAGGGCCAACCACAACCTCGACAGGAAACTGAGCCTCCCGGGCTACCGGACTGTTCTTGTTACAGGTTATGCAACCGGTTTCAATGTTGTTTTCATTGCAGTTCTTTAATGCCCCTACGACATATGGAGTGGTCCCGGAGGCCGCTATACCGACAACAAAATCATCGGAATTCACCTCGAATTCGAGCAGATCTTTCCACCCCTGGATAGGTGAATCTTCAGCAAATTCAACGGCTTTCCTAATGGCAGAATCTCCCCCCGCCATCAGTCCGATCACCACATCATGAGGGACTCCGAAGGTCGGTGGGCATTCAGATGCATCAACAATCCCCAAGCGTCCGCTTGTTCCGGCGCCAATGTAGAATAACCGCCCCCCTCTTTCCAATTTATTTACGACTCTCATAATTAGAGTTTCTACCTGCGGCAGGCTTTTTTCAACGGCAAGAGGGACCGTTTTGTCCTGTTCGTTGATCTTGAGGATCAAATCATGAACAGACATGTTTTCGAGATTATCGTAGTGTGACTCTTCTTCAGTGATTTTTCTGAAATCCATTTTAGCCTTAATTGCTATCTCAAAAATAAGTATAATAACTATATTTATACGAACTCACGACTACACTTTATGCAACATTTGCTTGGAGCAGCAACCGGAGTGCTCGAGAATAACTGGAAAGGAACCTTTACTATCCCATGTGAAGGATTATATCCGTTTCAATGGAACTGGGATTCGGGATTCATCGCTATCGGTTGGGGACATGTTAAGCGTGAAAGAGCTTATCGTGAAATCCACTCTTTACTGAGAGGTCAGTGGAAAAACGGTTTTATACCACACATCGTTTTTCATAACAAGGCCGATTCCTATTATCCCGGGCCGGAGGTGCATGCCTCCAACCTGCATGACTGTAGTCCGGATATTCCCACCTCCGGAATCACTCAACCACCCGTTTTGGGTTTTGTTCTGGAGTACCTGGGTGAAATGGCCCGATTTGATGAGGCGTACATGCAATTTCTTGAAAAGATCTATGATCGAATTTATCAAAACATCGAATATTTCTACCTGAACCGGGATCCGCAGAAGGAGGGCCTGGTTTATATCTGTCATAATTGGGAAGCCGGAACAGATAACACGCCTGTCTGGGACTTCATTTGGGAAACCTTTGAGGTACCCGAATATCGACTGAACAGGAAGGATACCAAACTCATCGATGCCGATCACCGGCCCACCAATAGGGAATATCATTATTACATTCATCTTATCGAGTTGTTTAAATCCTGGCGTTACGACGATAAGCTTATCGCCGAGCGATCGCCCTTCCTGGTTCAGGATCCCTTGTTCAATGCGCTTTTATTGAGGTCTGCAGAAGGCATGATCAATCTGGGAAAGCGATTGGGTAAAACGGAAATGGTTTCAAAGCTCAAATCCTGGTATCAAAACGGCTCGGAGAGTTTCAACCTAAAACTATATGATAAAGAACTCAAGGCCTATGTTTATTATGACCTTCGGAATGATCGACAGCTCAGGCATATGTCTTCTTCCAGCTTTACACCTCTGTTTGCCGGAATTCCGGATAAGATAAAAGCGACCGAATTGATTTCGCATCTGGATCATGGCCGATTCAGCGGAATGAATAACGAGAATTACCTATGCGCATCGTTTGATCCCGCAAGTCCGTATTTCAATTCTAAAAAGTACTGGCGCGGTCCGATCTGGATCAATCTGAACTGGTTGATCCATGAAGGTCTGAAACGCTATGGGTTTACAGAGTTAGCCGAACGCCTTAGATCAGACACCCTCAATTTGATTGAGAAATACGGTTTTTATGAGTATTTTGAGCCGTCAAAAGCCCTGAATAAAGAGTTGACGGAGGCTTATGGCGGGAAAAATTTTTCCTGGAGTGCCGCACTTACCATCGACCTGCTTTCTCAAAAATGATATCTGATAGATGAACTGGTTAGATTACACAATAGTAGCAGTATATATAGTCTTTTTTCTTGGAATGGGATATTATTTCAAGAATAACAAAGACTCTAAGGACTATTTTCTTGGCGGCAGAAGCCTGGGTTGGTTTCCCCTGAGTTTATCGACCATGGCGACGCAGTTGTCGGCCATAAGTTTTATCTCGGCACCTGCATTTGTAGGCCTGAAACTTGGTGGCGGTATGAAATGGCTAACCTTTGAAATTGCTGTTCCTCTGGCTATGATATTCATCATGCTGCTCGTAATTCCCCCCTTATTCCGGTCTGGAGTTGTGAGCATTTACGAGTATGTAGAACAACGGTTTTCGGCTTCAACGCGATTGATCCTAAGCATCGTTTTTCAGATAAGCAGGGCATTGGGAACTGGGGTTATGGTATATACTATAGCTATAATCCTGCAGGCTGTCCTGGATATCGATTTTATTTACACCATAATCATAATCAGCGTAATCACCATCATTTATTCCTGGCAGGGGGGGATGAAGGCGGTCGTTTGGGGTGATGCTATTCAAATGATCCTGCTATTCGGCGGCTTGTTGGTCTGTTTGGCCTATGGTTGGGATCTCGTTCAGGATACCGGTGGCTTCACGGGATTTGATGAGTCGCGACTACAGGTGATCGATTATAATTTAGGCCTTGGTGAAGACCAGGAATATGGCCTCTGGCCAATGCTCATAGGTGGATTCTTTCTTTATGTTTCCTATTACGGATGCGATCAGACTCAGGCCCAGCGCCTGCTTTCGGCCAAAAGCGAAAAGACCATAAGGAAACTGCTCCTGGCCAATGGCGTGCTTCGTTTTCCTGTGGTCCTGATCTATTGTACAATGGGTTTGATCATAGGTTCACTGGTGACCCTGGCCCCGGATTTCTTGTCGGAAATAACCGGTACAACAGAAAAATATTTTCCGGAAGAATTCGCTAATAGTGGTATAAAACCGGATTTAATGATTCCGGTTTTTATAACAAAGTATCTGCCTCATGGCTTTATCGGTCTTTTGATGGTCGCTATTATGTCGGCAGCAATGTCATCCTTAAGTTCAACAATCAACTCACTTTCCGCCGTGAGTGTTGAGGATTTCTTTAACAGGGGTAAAAAAAGACTGGAAACCAAGCGTTATATGAAAATTTCAAAATTCGCCGTGGTTTTCTGGGGTGTCGTTTGTATCGCATTTTCATTTCTTTTCGGTGGAAGTAAAAGTGCTGTTATTGAGATCATCAATGCTATTGGATCGGTGTTCTACGGGCCGGTTTTGGTTACTTTCATCCTGGCCATTTTCTCAAAAAAGGTTAACCATGTTGGTATGAATGCGGGAATTATCACGGCAGTACTGATCAATCTGGTATTTTCAAAAACCATGCAGGATATTTTCAATATCGATCTTGGTTTTGATGTATTCTGGATCTGGTTAAACTTTACCGGGGTGGTCATAGCCCTGGTTGTGGCGTACCTGGTCACAGCCTTAACACCACATGTACGGGTCAGGGAAGCGACGGCCATACAATTTAAAGTAGAACGCAAAGATGTATTTTCAAAAGAGGTATATTTTCTTGTTGGATTCTTTATTTTGATATTGATGATCAGTTTCTTAATTCCGACCCTGTTTTCCTAAAATGACAATTTTGATAATTCCAGATAGTTTTAAGGATTCGATTTCTTCGGAAGAAATAATCGAAGCCCTTTCGAGGGGCATTCATGCAATTGATGAAAAGATAAAAATTGTAGGTATACCGGCATCAGATGGTGGTGAGGGGTTTTTAAATGCCGTAAAAAATCAAGTATCGACCGAGACGATTTATCATGATGCCCTGGATCCTATTGGTCGCCCGGTCGAAGTGGAATATTTGCTGAATTCATCCGGTGAATCGGCTTATATCGAACTGGCAATGGCTTCCGGACTGGAGTGCTTGGATTCGTCGGAAAGAAATCCGATGTTTACCACCACCGTAGGAACCGGTCTCCAGATCTTACATGCCATAAATAAGGGAGCCCGAAAGGTATTTATAGGACTCGGTGGAAGCGCTACCAACGATGGTGGTATAGGTTTAGCCGGTGCTCTTGGCTATTCATTTCAAGATGCAACCGGTGAAACGCTTTTGCCAGTGGGTATGAATTTGGAAAGAATTGAAAGTATTTCAGGTGAATTCGATTTTCCCCATGTTCAGATCATCGGGGTCGCAGATGTCACCAATCCACTGATTGGAAAAACGGGAGCGGCATTTATATATGCCCCGCAAAAAGGCGCTTCTGAATCTGAGGTCAACGCACTGGATTCCGGATTATTGAACCTTAGTAACAAGGCTAGAGAGCAATTGGGCAGCGATTTCTCGGGTAGACCCGGAGCCGGAGCGGCAGGAGGTGCTGGTTATGGCTTGATGACCTTCCTAAATGCACAACTGGTTACCGGAATGGATTTCTTTTTTGAATTGTCCCAACTTGAGAGGGTAATCGAGGAAATAGGAGTAGATCTTATAATTACCGGAGAGGGTAAACTAGACAATCAATCCCTTAATGGAAAATTGATCAGCGGTTTGAAATCGTTCGCTAAAAAACATGATATACCTATAATGGCCATTTGCGGGCAATTAGGCCTGACCGAACCCCAATATCTTGAATTTGGAATAGATTACGTTACAGAGATTGCCGGTCCGGAGGTGGATGTTGAAGATCGCATTAAAAATGCCTCCCGGCTCATTGAAAATATCGCATCGGTTATACTTTCAAAATTTACTCCTCGATAATGATTGAAGCTTTGTATTCCTCAGCTATCGCAAAATAGCCCAGGGCAAAATTATCGCTGTTGTTAACATTGTTGGAAGAGTCCATGTTATCGATGTCGGTTGCATTGATAATGTTGCCACGAACGGTAACCGAAGGTGATTCAAAAGGCGATGGATCCTGATTGCTTTGCTCGATCAGGAGATTCATGTAATTGTAGAAATCCTCATCTATTCCCATGATACTGATCGTTAATTCGTCACCTGGATTCACATCCTCGTCATAGAAATAAGAGAAAGAAAACGATTGTCCTTCATAGAATGTGTCTTCGGAGGCGAAATAATTTTCAAAGTTAAAGTCGAATAAATAATAATCTTCCCTGTCAGGAAAATCGGTATATGACAGAATGATCTCCGTATCGTCTTCATCAAACAAGGTGTCATCACCCTGCGCGATACTGTCGAAAGGAACAGAGGGTTGAAACTCTGCCGTGGCAACATAAAACTCATCTTCAAAATCGATCTGCAGGAACCAACGGCCTGCAATCAGCTGCTCTGTTGGATAGAATTTACTGTAGATCCCTGTGCCCGGTTCTTCTTCTTCGAGAGGCTCACCGTCACTGAACTCCGGAAAATCAAGATTAGTCATGGTTATTTGTTGCAAGTTCGCTGGCGGAACCGAACCAAAGAATGAATTGGTCTGGCTTACCTTTATGCTTACCAGGGTAACAGCTTCCGATGTGTCAATACGTATCAGGGCGTCTACAACAAGGCGGGGATCTTCGCTCGGTACGTCCACTTCAATTACATCTTCACAAGAAAAAACACTTAGGCAGAAGAATAGAACTATTATACGTTTCATGATCAAAATTTAAAATTATAGGATACCGATGGAACTATTCCAAAAATAGAGGTTCTGACTGCTTCATTAACACCCGTGTCCTGATTACGCCTGAAATTTATCGCTGCTGCATTCCTACGGTTATACAGATTATAAATGCTGAATACCCATTCCGATTGCCATTTGCGCTTCTTGTTCTTTTTTGGAGTTAATGTAGCCGATACGTCCATCCGGTGAAAATCAGGCAGGCGTTCAGCATTCCGCTGGCCATAATAGGGAATGGTTACCCCCTGAAATTCAAATTGTCCGATAGGATAATTGGTTGGCTGACCGGTTTGAAAAATGAAATTCGCGTTGAACCGCCATTTATCAGATAATTCGTAATTCCCGTACAGGGCGATATCATGAGTCTTATCAAAAGGCGTATTGTACCAGTCGCCATTATTAATTCCGATTTCCTGGTCATTCCTGCCCGGGGTTCGCTGTTCTGATTTCGACAGGGTGTATGCCAGCCAGCCGGTAAAACGGCCTTCATTTTTTCTGAATAGCAATTCCAAGCCATAAGCGCGGCCTTCACCATTTAATATCACCTGTTCAATAGCGTCGTTGGCAATAAGGTTAGCTCCATCTATATAGTCGATCCTGTTGTCCAGATCCTTATAAAAGACCTCTGTTTCAAATGAGTAAACACCATCGCGTATATCCCTGAAATATCCCAAGGCGTATTGATCGAGTAATTGCGGCTCAACAAAAGGTCCGCTGGGCGTCCACACATCAAGCGGTGTTGGTGAACTGGTATTCGACAACAAATGCAGATATTGGGAAATGCGGGTAAAACTTGCCTTGACCGAACTTTTGTCATTGATGATGTATGCCAGGGCAACCCGTGGTTCGAGATTCGTGAAATCAGCGAGTTTGTCACCGCGTCCGGATGAGATGGTGTCGATGGGTTCTGCACCTCTGTAGATGAGAAGCAACGGATCGAATTCCACAGGATTATCATCTTCATAAACGAATAACTCATCCTGCCCCAGACGTGTGAAATGACTCACTCGCAAGCCGTATTCAACACTGAGGTTTTCTGTTATTTCGTGCTGGAAATCGACATAGGCTGCAAACTCATTTGCGTATTTTTTAGTGAGCTGATCTTCAACAATGCCCGAGTCGGGCGAATTGGGCTCGATTTTACCGGGATTAAAACTGTAATAGGTGTTGTTGATACCATAATTGACCTGGAGCTTGTCGTTTACATATTGCTTCAGATCGTATTTGAGATTGAAATTCTGGATCCCCGAATTCCATTGGAATCCGACAAAATCTAATTCCAAACCATAGTAATAATCGGAATAGATAAGTGAGAGGTTGGAAAACAACTTCTTTGAAAAGATATGATTCCAGCGAAAATTCAGAACAGAATTCCCGTAAAGATTCACGAAACTCTCATTGATACTGAATAAGTCCCTTCCGAAATAACCAGAAAAAAAGAGGTTATTTCTATCGTTCAGTTTATAATTCAGTTTTGTATTCAGGTCATAGAAATAGGCCTTATTGTTTATATCGAAGAGCGGCAGGAATAAATGGGCATAGGAGGCTCTTCCACCGAAAAGAAATGAAGCCCGGTCTTTCTCGATGGGCCCTTCAACCAAAAGTCGACTGGCGACAGCGCCTATTCCGCCATTCACTTTAAACGCTTTGCTATTTCCCTCCTTCTGAAAGATCTCAAGAACCGAAGACACGCGACCGCCATAGCGTGCGGGTATACTACCTTTAAATAACTTAACGTCCTTGATAGCATCCGGATTGAAAACTGAAAACAGTCCGAACAGGTGTGATGAGTTAAAAATCGTGGCTTCATCCAGAAGGATCAGGTTTTGATCGACGGCGCCGCCTCGCACGTTGAATCCTGATGAAGCTTCACCGGCATTAGTGATTCCGGGTAACAACAGAAGGGATTTAACGATGTCGGCCTCACCCAGGACCACGGGAATTTGTTTCACCGTGTTAATCGACAACTGATTTACACTCATCTGTGGTTTTCTAATGTTGATCCTTTCCACATTTTCGGTGATCACGACTTCATCCAGTTCTTCCGTGCTTTCTTCCAGGGCGAAATTCAGGACCTGGTCACTGTTCATTTCAATAGTCTGTGAAATAGTCTTGAATCCGAGATAGCTGACGATAAATTCATAGGTTCCGGCCTCGAGTGTAATCGAATAGAAACCGTATTCGTTGGTCACCGTACCGGTTCTGAGTTCAGGAATAAGGAGATTTACCCCGATCAGTGTTTCATTACTAGAGGCTTCTGCAATAGTACCGCTCAAGGTAAATTTTCCCTGGGCATGAATAGTTAGAGCAAATATGCTGAGGGTGATAGCTAGAACAATCCTTCTTTTGATCATAAGCGAATTTCAGCAAAATTAGAAAAAGGATATGCTCGTCGTCCCGTTTTTAACATTGCTTTAATTACTCAGATTCTCGAGAATGGAATTATATTCGGCAATTGGCCGCATAGCCCTGTTAACCAGCTTTTCCTCGGGCAGGTAGTACCCACCGATGTCGACTGCTCGTCCCTGGATTGCATTCAGTTTTTCTATTACTGCCGCCTCATTTTTAACAAATGCCTCGGCAACAGTCGAGAAAATTGAGGCTAATTCGGCATCATCGGTTTGCGACGCCAGGGCCTCGGCCCAATAATACGCCAGGTAAAAATGACTTCCTCGGTTGTCTAATTCGCCGGCTACTCGCGAGGGTGATCTTTTCTCATCCAGAAATCTTTCTGTGGCTTCATCCAGGGCATCGCCTAAGACTTTGGCTTTCATGTTGTTATTTGCATTTGCAAAATGATCCAGTGATACGGCTAATGCCATGAACTCGCCCAGTGAATCCCAACGCAGGTGATTTTCAGCGACGAATTGTTGAACATGTTTAGGAGCTGATCCTCCTGCTCCCGTTTCAAATAGTCCACCACCATTCATCAATGGTACGATTGACAACATCTTCGCACTCGTTCCCAGTTCAAGGATAGGGAAGAGGTCGGTGAGGTAATCCCTGAGTACATTTCCTGTAACAGAAATGGTATCTTTCCCTGCTTTTGTGCGTTCCAGGGTGATTTCGGTCGCCTTTACCGGATCGTGAATACTGATCTCCAGGCCTTCAAGATCATGATCATTCAGATAATGATTTACCTTTTTGATTAACTCGGCGTCATGTGCACGATCTTTATTGAGCCAGAAAATTGCCGGTGTATTGGTTGCTCTAGCCCGGCTCACAGCCAGTTTCACCCAGTCTCTGACGGGTGCGTCTTTAACCTGGCACATGCGCCAGATGTCCCCTGCATCAACCTCATGGCTTAGCAGGATATTACCAGTGGCGTCAATAACCTCTACCTTGCCCTCTTTGGCAATCTCAAATGTTTTATCATGCGATCCATACTCCTCAGCCTTTTGCGCCATTAGACCAACATTAGGGACAGTTCCCATCGTTCTCGGATCGAAAGCGCCGTGTTTTTTACAGAATTCAATGGTAGCTACGTATAGCCCGGCATAACTGCTGTCGGGGATCACGGCCTTGGTGTCTTGTGGTTCACCTTCCGCATTCCACATTTGTCCTGAGTTCCGGATCATGGCCGGCATAGAGGCATCTATGATAATATCGCTTGGGAC
>JABDPL010000183.1 GCA_013042825.1 Flavobacteriaceae bacterium
GATTAACATAGCGTGAAGATCCTACATCACCGATAAGATTACTACCACCGGCAAATATTCCTAGTTCGTAGATCTGGGAATATGTAAGCTGGCACATGATAATGAACATCAACACTATAATTGGATACCTCATATACTCTCAAAAGTTTGCAAATATAACAATTCTGAACAGCCTTTTATACAATTTGCGATCCAGTATTACGATTAACAACTTTTGAATCGATTTATTGTTGATTCAGGGCGATGATTTATACTTTCCGGCCTAGGATATTCATCAAAAATCAGGCCTAATTTCGACGGTCTTCCCCCCAAAGCAATTTTTTACGAAGGGTTTTTAAAAAACTCCCATCCTGAAGTTCTATCATTTTGATCGTGAACGGGGCCACCTTAACATAGATAATGGTATCGGTATGAACAGTTGCCAGCCGCGAATCGAGAGAAACCAAAAAATTCTCCTCTCGGCCACTAACGCGTAATCTGATTTCCATTGATCCGGGGATTACCAGTGGCCGGGCATTGAGATTATGCGGAGCGATGGGTGTTAAAACCAAATTATCCGATCTCGGCATGATTACAGGTCCGCCACAACTCAGGGAGTAACCCGTTGACCCGGTTGGTGTTGAGATGATCAAACCGTCGGCCCAATACGAGGTCAGGTATTCGCCATCGAGATAGGTTTCTATGGTGATCATGGAGGTCGTATCCTTTCTGCTTATGGCGATCTCGTTGAGCGCGAAATCCAATTCAAACGGATTTCCCATCTCGGGTTCAGTTCGAGCTGTTAATACCGAACGTTCCGATACCTTATAATCACCCGATAAAATAGCCTTTAATGCCGACTCGATGTTATCTTCCTGGATAGTGGCCAGAAAACCCAGCCTTCCGGTATTAATTCCTACCATCGGTATGTCCAGATCGCGCACGTAATTTGCAGAACGCAGCATGGTTCCGTCACCACCGATACTGATGAGCACATCAAAGGAATTGTCAAGGGCGTCGAAGGTATGAAACGATCGATTAAGATCGATCTCATGCCCGCTGGTGATCTCGTCATAAAATTTACGCTCAACATAAACTGAATTCTCACTTTTTTGGAGATAGTTGAGAAGGAATTTAACCGGAGCTTCTGAATTTTTAGGATAGAATTGCCCGTAGATCGCTATTTTCATCCTCAGAGATTTAGATATTTCCTCAAATAATCTGAACGTTCTTTAAGGTTCTCTATATGGGTGTCTTCATGATGATTAGAAACGATATTATACCCATAACGCCTGAAGGTCTGAGCAATTTCGTTCAATCCTTTGTGTCCGATCTTAACGGTTATCTGAACGACGTCATTCTCTATTTTCGAAATAAACGCACCAAAGAGCCGAGCATCGTTAGATTCTATAATCTGACTGATCTCGCTGAAGGAATAATCGGTCATACCTTTTTCAACGATGATTATGGCACCAACCTCTGAGAAGAAGGGCGTATCATTAAAAAGAGATATGATATCATGCAATTCATAATAGCCCAAATAATTTTCATTATCATCTATTACCGGCATTATATTGGTTTCATTCTGGGCAAAGGCCTCTAATACATCAAGCCAGATCGTGGTCGGACTAACATGAAAGCCTTCGGCGGCGTACAGGTAGTCCTCAATAGTCTTGTCTGCATTAAAACAGTGAATATCGGTTTCGGTAAGACAACCCACGAACGTCCCATCCTTTTTTACAGGCACGTGAGAGTATGTCAATTGGTTGAAAAGCTGTTGAGCATCAGCAATTTTATCGGTGGCCTTGAGAGGCTTGATATCGTTTATAATGTATTCCCGAAGTGGCATGACCTAGGTGATTTCTCAGCTCGCAAATTAATCAAAAAATAGTACAATAAGGCTAAGCAAGTTCGTATTTTTGCCATTCAATTTAACAGATGAAGACCAAGTTAAGCGTTAACATTAATAAGGTTGCCACTCTCAGGAATTCAAGAGGTGGGCATACTCCTGATGTGGTACAATTCGGTATTGATGTTCAGCGATTCGGAGCCGATGGCGTAACCGTTCATCCCAGGCCTGACGAGCGCCATATCAGGTATAGTGATGTTTATGATCTTAAACCGGAAGTGTATACCGAATTCAATATAGAGGGGAACCCGATTGAGAAGTTTATAGCTCTTGTGCTTGAGATAAAGCCTGCCCAGGTTACACTTGTTCCCGATTCAATCGATGCCATAACATCGAATGCAGGCTGGGACACTATCGCTAACAAAGATTTTTTGATTGATGTGATCAAAACCTTTAAGGCAGAAGGTATTCGCACTTCGATCTTTCTTGATCCGGAAATCAGGCAGGTTGAAGGCGCAAAGGAAACCGGTACCGACAGGATTGAATTATATACCGAAGAATTTGCTAGGCAGTATGCACTTGGTAATTCGGAAGGCATTAAACCGTACATTCAAGC
>JABDPL010000186.1 GCA_013042825.1 Flavobacteriaceae bacterium
GAATAGCATCTTTAGACGAATGCAACCAGATCCCTGCCGAAGAAGAAGAACTTCTGACCCTGGAGATGGAACAGCAATCTTTAAAAATGAAGCAGGAGGAGTTGATTCGTCAGCAACGTGAACTAAAACAGCGCCTTTTAGATCAGAAGAAAAAGGAACTGCTCATTCAGAAGGAGCTTTTAATAACCAATTACGGTGCGGCATTATCATCGAATATCAAATCTTATAATGAGTCCCTGGGGAACTTTGAATGTTCGTCAAATGTGACCATCGATACACCCATTCACGATGAACTGATCGCAATGACACCAAAAGCCTTGAAATCTTACTATCTGAATGCCATCAAAACAGCAGCTGATCGGTATATGCTGAATATGGAGAAATGTGCCTTATCATCCGGATTAACAACAGTAGATGATTGATAGCTTTTATAATACGATATGTGAAATCCGGATAGAACATCCGGATTTTTTTATGCTTTTGAAGCAAACTGTTTGACGTCCTCTTCACTTACCTCTGCCTGGCCCAGGATGATAAGTCGCTCCACCACATTTCTAAGCTCACGAATATTTCCCGTCCAATCGTATTCCTGTAGTAGTTTTATTGCCTTTTTTGAAAAGTCCTTTTTAGAAGTTCCCTGTTCTTCAGCGATTTTTGACGAGAAATGATCTACCAGCAGGGGAATGTCATTCCTTCTGTCGTTAAGCGAGGGAACTTCAATAAGTATAACGGCAAGCCTGTGATAGAGGTCCTCCCTGAATTTACCGTCTTCGATTTCCTTCATCAGATCTTTATTTGTAGCCGCGATCACACGAACATCTACTTTGATATCCTTATCGCTTCCCACGCGTTGTATCCGGCTTTCCTGCAATGCCCTGAGAACCTTGGCCTGGGCCGACAGGCTCATGTCGCCTACCTCATCCAGGAAAATGGTGCCACCATTCGCAGCTTCAAATTTACCTGCCCTATCCTTATTTGCACTGGTAAATGCGCCTTTAACATGACCGAATAATTCACTTTCAATCAGTTCGCTTGGAATAGCTGCACAATTGACCTCAACCATCGGGCCATTTGAACGGTCACTTTTCTGATGCAGCCAGTGTGCGACGATCTCCTTTCCTGTTCCATTAGGTCCTGTTATCAAAACACGTGCATCTGTTGGAGCGACTTTTTCGATCATATCCTTGATCTTTTCAATAGCCTTGCTCTCACCAACCATCTCATATTTTTTACTGACCTTCCGCTTGAGACGTTTGTTTTCTACAACTAGCTCTTTGCGATCCAGAGCATTTCGTACCGTATTGAGTAAACGATTCAGGTCAGGTGGTTTCGAGATATAGTCGAAAGCTCCCAGGCGCATGGTGTTAACGGCGGTATCGATGTCGCCATGACCGGAGATCATGACTACCGGAATCTCAGGCTTGATGGTTTTCACAGCCTCGAGCACTTCTACCCCATCCATTTTTGGCATTTTTATGTCACAAAGGATCAAACCGTAATCCTCTTTTTTGATCTTTTCTATTCCTTCAAGTCCGTCTTCCGCCTCATCAACCTCATAGGAATCACTTTCTTCTGAAAGAATCTTACCGAGGACACGCCTGATAGCAGCTTCATCCTCTATAATTAATATTTTAGCCATCTATTCCGTTGATTTAGTATATAAATGTACGTCCCGCTGTGGGAATGGGATTGAAATATTATTTTCTCTGAAACGTTTTATGATCTCAAAACGCATTTCACTCCTGGGAATTGCGCCAATAAAACTATCATTCAAGGTAAAGATGAGCCGGAATTGCAAGGCGCTGTCACCAAATTCATTAAACAAAACAAGTGGTGGAGGATCATTTACGACCATCTCATGACTATTGGCAACATCCATCAGAATTTCTTTTACCAGCTCCACATCGCTTCCGTAGGAAACACCAACAGAGACACTTTCACGCGTAAGCGTACCATTCTGAGTCCAGTTAAAAAGGCTGTTTGTGAGATACAGATGGTTCGGGATTACGAGCACCTTATTATCGATGGTAACCGCCCTTGTGGTGCGCAGTTTTATCTCTTCCACACGACCTACTTTGCCTTCCAATTCAATGATGTCTCCCACATGAACAGTCTGGTCGACTAAAATAAAAATACCGGAAATAATATCCTGGAATAAGGTTTGAAGGGCGAGACCAATTCCGATCAATAATGCAGCAGAAGCGGCAAATATCCCCGTTACATTTACCCCTACTGAATGCAGGGTGATTAGAAAAATGATCACATAGACCAGCCATTTTCCGAAGGAAAACACAGCTTTGAACTTCTTCTTATCATCCAGGGGCATCCCTCTTGTGATCAATCGCCTGGCAAATCCGAGTAATATTCTCGCAACAAGAAGGACAATGATTAGAATGAGAATATCAAGGATGCTGATCTCAACTTCCTTCCCTACATGAAATGACCGCGTTAAAAATTCCTGTATGGAATTGAAAAACGCTTTAATATCTTCCATCACTTAATATTTTAGCCATTTAAACAATTCTTTGTAGCTGGCCTTCTTCCCGTACATCAGGATGCCAACCTTGTAGATCTTTGAGGCGAACCAAACCGTAAACATAAAGGTAGCAAATAACAGTCCTAAAGATAATATTTGTTGCCAAACCGGAACACCGAACGGAATTCGCATCAACATGACCACCGGTGAGGTAAACGGAATAAATGAGAAGACCGTTGAAATCGTTCCATGGGGGTCTTCAATAACGGTAAAAACACCCACATAAACCGCCAGGATAAGAGGGATCAGGATGGGCATCAAAAATTGCTGAGTATCCGTTTCATTATCAACAGCGGCGCCAATGGCCGCGTACAAGGAGCTGTAAAGCAGGTATCCCCCTATAAAAAATAGAATAAATGCTAGCATCAGATTCGTTAACGGGAGATTGTAGATGCTACTGATTATGGTTTGAACCTGCATTTGGGCTTCGGGAGCTTCAAGAGCCTGCTGAACCAATTCCTGCTGTTGGTTTTGCATACCTCCCATATCAATTCCGAAAATAGCTGTTATTATAAACATAAAAACACCGCCCAGTATTACCCAAACGACAAACTGGGTAATTCCCGCAAGGCTCGTCCCTATAATCTTCCCCATTAATAATTGTAAAGGTTTTACAGATGATACGATCACCTCGATGATCCGACTGGTTTTTTCCTCGATCACAGAACGCATAATCATATTGCCATAAATGATGATAAACATGAATAACAAATATCCGGCGAATCCCCCGAAGGCTAATTTTATTACGTTATCGATCTTGGAAGTCTTCTCACCTGCAAAACTTTCCTGGCCGATATCGATCCTGGTTCTAGACGATTTTAGTTTATTGAGGGCCACCCCTTCTTGCTGTAGCCGAAGATCGGTTAACAAGCGTTCCAGTTTACTTTCAATTTCAGTGATGAGGGTAAGCGAGGGCGAATCTTCAGAATAGAATTTGATTCCCTGTGCGATCTGAGCAATAGAGTCATGAGCCCTGATATGCAACAGCCCGTAATTTTCGTTGGTCCGAACTAATGTTTTGGCTTCCTCAAGTTCCATGTTCTCAAGAAAAACATAGGTCAAATTATCTGTGCTTTGAAGCGCTTCACGCACCATACTGGTCTCATCCAGAACTGAAATCGTCCGTTTTTTGTTGTTGTTGAGCTGCGACAGGTAGGCCACAACAGCAAAGAGGGCTATGAGGATCAAAGGGCTTAATATGGTCATTATGATAAAGGCCCTGTTCCTTACCTTAGTAAGATATTCCCGTCGTATTACCAATCCTAAATGATTCATCCTAATTATTTTTTACGGTTTGAATGAATATGTCGTTCGCCGTTGGTACGAGCTCATTGAAATGATTGACCTCGGCATGATTTGTCAGAAAACTTAAAAGATCATTTGATGTTTCGTTGAAATCGAGCTTGATATTGAGTTTAAGATCATCGTTCAGGGACTTAAATTCAGCCGGAAAGATATCAAATCGTTCCCTGAGCAAAGATTTTAAACGCTGCTCATCTGAGGTTACCAATCCTACTTCATAGGTATTGGTTTTATAGCGGCGTTTGATATCCTGTAAGCTTCCCTCGAGGATCTTATTCGCTTTATTCAGCAAGGCGATGTCATCGCACAATTCCTCGACCGATTCCATGCGATGGGTCGAGAATATGACCGTTGCCCCCGCCTCTCTTAATTTCAGGATCTCCTCCTTGATCAAATTGGCATTTATTGGGTCGAAACCTGAAAAAGGCTCATCGAATATCAGAAGTTTGGGTTCGTGAAGCACAGTAACCACGAATTGGATCTTTTGTGCCATACCTTTGGAGAGCTCCATGATTTTTTTATTCCACCAATCTCCGATCTCGAGCCTTTCAAACCACGTCTTCAATCTTTTTCTGGCTTCCGATTTCGATAACCCTTTTAACTGGGCCAGATACAATGCCTGCTCACCTACTTTCATCGATTTATACAGCCCGCGTTCTTCAGGCAAGTAACCGATATCGCGAATATGATGATCCGCTAATGGCTCATTATCCAGTGTTACGCTACCTTCATCGGGCATCGTTATCTGGTTGATTATGCGAATTAAAGTGGTCTTTCCGGCTCCGTTCGGCCCGAGTAATCCGAAAATGCTTCCTTCAGGCACCCGAATGGATACTTTGTTCAAAGCTGTAAAATCCCCAAAATTCTTAGAAACCGAATCGGTAACTAACAAGTCGTGCATACTGCAGATGTTTAGTACGAAATAAATGCGGTAAAGATATTAAATGTTACGGCTTTACATCGTTAATTTTTATGAATTGCCACAAAAAACAAAACCCACCCTTAAAAAGGATTAAGGATGGGAAAAATTGCTATGAAAAAGAAAAATTACCACTAACACACATTAGTGATAAGCAAATATACTTTTTTTTATTAATATGGTTGTTACTTCGATGATTTCTTTTAAACAAAAAACGGCTTCTTTTTAACCGATTTGCCTGCAGAAAGCGTTAGTTATGAGAACATATCCTTGACCTTTTCGAAGAAGGATTTCTCACCTCTGGCCGGCTTGGGTTGAAAGTGATCGTCATTTCTCATAGACTCAAAAAATGCCTTCTGATCTTTGTTCAGAGTTCTTGGTGTCCAGACATTTACATGCACCAGCAGATCCCCTTTTCCATAGCCATTTATACTGGGTATTCCCTTGCCTCTCAATCGCAATATCTTGCCAGACTGAACACCCGGTTCAACCTTAATCCGCACTTTTCCTGAAACCGTGTCGATCTCCTTAGATGCACCTAAAATGGCATCGGGCAGGCTAACGTACAGGTCATAGTGTAAATTATCGCCTTCCCGTTGTAAGGTCTGATGCTGTTTTTCTGAAATAACAACTAACAGGTCGCCATTTATACCGTTTCCGGGTGCCTCATTTCCTTTTCCGGTAACCTTCAGTTGCATGCCATCGACCACGCCAGGGGGAATTTTTATTGATACGGTCTCTTCCTTGTAAATCATGCCATGCGCATCAGCGCCGGCAGGTTTCTTATCAATGGTCTGACCCGCCCCACCACAACTGCTGCAGGTTGTTGCAGTTTGCATTCGCCCGAGAATAGTATTGGTAATTCGGGTCATTTGCCCGGATCCGTTGCAGGTGGAACAAGTCCTGTAAGTTGTTCCAGGAGCTTTTACCTTGCGCTTCACCTTGACTTTTTTCTCAACGCCATGCGCAACCTCTTCAAGGGTAAGGTTAACTTTTATTCTCAAATTGCTTCCTTTCACCACACGTTGGCGAGTTCCACCAAAGCCTGAGAAACCACCACCGAAGGCACCACCAAAGATATCGCCAAACTGACTGAAGATGTCGTCCATATTCATACCGCCACCACCAAATCCGCCGGCACCATCAAATGCCGCATGACCAAATTGGTCATACCTCGCACGCTTATCCGTACCGCTTAGGACTTCATAGGCCTCCGCCGCTTTTTTGAATTTTTCTTCAGCCTCCTTATCATCAGGATTTTTATCCGGATGATATTTCAGGGCCATTTTTCGATAGGCCTTCTTGATGTCGGAAGCCGAAGATGTGCGGTCTATACCTAATATGTCGTAATAATCTTGTTTTGCCATTTATTTTATTGTTGCCCTAGTACAACTTTAGGAAACCG
>JABDPL010000192.1 GCA_013042825.1 Flavobacteriaceae bacterium
CGGTTGGGATATTTCAGCGAATGAGGCAGAAACACGATCGAACAATGCTTTTGAATATGCAGCCGGATTTCACGGGCTTGAAGCCATTTCAATCGACGGAGCGAATTTTATTGAGAGCTATGAGGCACTTGAAGGAGCCATAAACATAATACGCACTGAAAGACGACCCATTCTCGTTCATGCGAAGGTCCCACTGCTAAACCATCATACCTCGGGTGTGCGCATGGAATGGTACCGGGATGACCTGGAGGAAGCCAGAAGCCGGGATCCCTATCCTGTTATCAAAGAACAATTGATTAACGCGGGCTTTTCTTCCGAAGAGATTCAATCGATTGAATCGGAGGCATATACAACTGTAGGCGATGATTTTAAAGAGGCTCTGAAGGCAGAAGATCCAAAACCGGAAGACCTTTTTACCCATGATTTTGCACCAACCCCAATTACTGAAGAAGTTGGTGATCGATCACCAGCCGGTAACGATAAGGTGGTCATGGTCGATTGCGCCCTTTATGCGATTGAAGAGCTCATGGCAAAACATAAGGAATGCCTTCTTTATGGCCAGGATGTAGGCGGACGATTGGGAGGTGTCTTTAGGGAAGCGGCGACATTGGCACAGAAATTTGGCGATGGCAGGGTATTCAATACACCAATTCAGGAAGCGTTCATCGTAGGGTCAACCGTAGGTATGAGTGCAGTTGGGTTGAAGCCTATCGTTGAGGTTCAATTCGCCGATTATATCTGGCCTGGATTAAACCAGCTTTTTACCGAGGTGAGCCGCAGTTGTTATTTGTCTGATGGCAAATGGCCAGTAAGTATGATATTGCGTGTGCCTATTGGAGCCTATGGAAGCGGCGGCCCTTATCATTCCTCTTCCGTAGAAAGTGTCGTGACCAATATTAAAGGGTTGAAAATCGCGTATCCGAGCAATGGAGCAGACCTAAAAGGCCTGATGAAGGCAGCCTTTTATGATCCCAATCCCTGTGTCATACTCGAACATAAAGGTTTATACTGGAGTAAGGTTCCCGGCACCCATGGCGCAACTTCAATTGAACCGGCGGAGGATTATATCTTACCTTTCGGCAAAGCTTGGGTTTTACAGGAGATCTGGCCTCAGGAGGATGAGGAGACCCTGTCAATAATCACCTATGGAATGGGTGTACACTGGGCTATGAATGCATCGGCAGAGCTTAATATGACCGATCGCATTGAAGTGGTAGACTTACGCACATTATATCCACTTGACGAGAAGACCATTTTGAATTCTGTACGTAAATCGGGTAAATGCCTGGTTGTGACCGAAGAACCAACGAACAATTCATTTGCCAGGGCCCTTGCCGGACGAATACAGGAGGAATGTTTTGAAAGCCTGGATGCCCCGGTTATGGTAATCGGAAGTGAAAACATGCCTGCAATACCATTAAATTCAACCCTGGAAGAAACCATGATCCCTTCAACTGAAAAGGTTAGGGCGAAAATCGAGAGCATTTTAACTTACTGAATTCTCAAGCGGATTTTCGTATCTTGATTCGAAAATCAACTCATGTATACCAGGCGGATTTTCCCCATAATAGGAGTAATAAAATGGACGCGTCGTCAAATCCTTCTCTTTTTGCTTTTAGCAACAGTGCCAGTCGTTCTTTTTGACGTTCTGCATTGGAAATGGCTGCATGTGCCCTGGTTACCCTTAGGTGTTTTGGGTACTGCAGTTGCATTCATTGTAAGTTTCAAAAACAACGCCTCCTATGACAGATTGTGGGAGGCGAGAAAGATCTGGGGAGGAATCGTCAATGCTTCGCGTTCATGGACGATCATGGTAAAGGATTTCATTACAAATGATCATGCGAAAGATCCACTGGGAAGAGATGAACTCAAAGCGGTTCAGCGGGAACTGGTTCACAGGCATGTGGCCTGGTTAACCGCCTTGCGTTATTTACTCCGGCAGGATAAGCCCTGGGAAATGCACTTGAAAAGCGGGAAGTCGAACAAAGAATTTAGGGAGAGTGCCTATATCAATCATGAGGATGCCTATCCATTCGATGAGGCTGTTAAGCCTTATTTATCTGCAAAAGATTTTGAAGAAATTTCAGCCAAAGGGAATAAACCATCACAGATTTTAGGAATTCAGTCAAGGCGTTTAAGAGACCTTTTTCAAAAAGGTCTGATCGAAGATTTCAGACATATGGAAATGAAGAATATGCTGGTTGAGTTCTATACGCTTCAGGGCAAAAGTGAACGAATAAAAAACTTTCCTTACCCGAGGCAGTTCGCAACGCTTAATTACATCTTCGTTTGGGTTTTCATCCTATTGGTACCATTCGGGATTATGGAGGAATTCGAGGTGATTGGTGACCGCGTTTTGCTGGAACTTGAAATGCATAATGTCAAAAGTTCTCTGATTCATCAGGTGCAGGAGTTTATGGCCAGGCGTTTTGTTTGGTTTTCAATTCCATTTAGTGCTTTAATCGCCTGGGTGTTCCATACAATGGAGGCCATTGGGGAGAATACCGAAAATCCCTTTGAAGGAGGGCCCAATGATGTGCCCATAACCGATTTAAGCCGGGGAATCGAGATCGATATTCGCCAGTTGATCGATGATACAGACATCCCTGAGCCCTATGAATGGAAGAATCACATCGTTCTCTAACCTATGAAGGCCATTTTATACGACGCCTTTGGCATTGACCCGAAAATAATGGATTTACCAGATCCTGAAGCTGCAGATCATGGTGTTGTGCTCAAGGTGTTAGCTACCGGTATGTGCAGAAGTGACTGGCATGGCTGGATGGGACATGATCCCGATATAAGGCTTCCACATGTTCCGGGACATGAAATCGCGGGTAGGATCATTGAAATGGGCTCAGGCGTTCGCCGATTTAAAATAGGCGACAGGGTTACTCTTCCCTTTGTCTGCGGCTGCGGAAATTGCCGTGAATGCAGGTCTGGGAATCCACAGGTCTGCGATCATCAATCACAACCCGGTTTCACGCATTGGGGTTCTTTTGCTGAAAAGGTGAGAATTGACCACGCCGATACAAATTTGGTGCATCTTCCCGATCATATTTCGGATGTAGCCGCCGCTGCCCTGGGATGCCGGTTCATTACATCCTTTCGTGCGGTTGTTGATCAGGCAAATCTTCAACAGAATGAGAGAATTGCCATCCACGGTTGCGGTGGAGTTGGCTTATCTGCCATTATGATAGCTAATGCCATAGGTGCAGAAGTGGTAGCTGTGGATATTGATGAACGCGCATTGGAATTGTCGGAATCATTGGGTGCAAAACATCTCATCAATGCGGTTAAAATAAAAGATGTCGCCAGGGAAGTAAGGGATCTTTCGGGTGGCGGTGTAGACGTATCTATCGATGCCCTGGGCAGTCGGGAAACTGCAATGAATTCAATCGGTTGTTTGAAAAAAAGAGGCAGGCACATTCAAGTTGGCCTGATGACCAATGATGATGCATGCGTAGAGGTTCCCATGGACCGGATAATTGCCCATGAATTAGAGATTAAGGGTAGTCATGGGATGCAGGCCTTTCGTTATGCTGCCGTATTTGAAATGATTGAGAATTACGGACTAGACCCTGAACGATTCATCACAAAGACCGTTAATCTGCGCGAGGCTGCAAAACTCTTACCCACTATGAATGACTGGGATCAATATGGAATGGTGGTTGTCAATTCGTTTTCCTGATCGGATTGAGTTTTAGCCGTATATTTTTCCATCGCAGGCCCCGAAAAAAATGACCCTCAACTTTGGTGATCAAAAAGGATTCATTGCTTATAAAGGCTTTTAGAAAACCTGCTAAACCATAAATAAAGAACATTATGCTTCCCCTGGCCAAAGCCCCTTTAATCAAGGCAATCGTACTTAAAACAATTCCATAACGCATTTTATATAAGGCTTTACCCTGGAGGTATCTTGCCTTCGGTTGGTAGTTCATTCCGGTAGGTTTAAGATGCCTGACGTGAAGGTCCTTATCGGTTCTCACCTTCCAGCCATGATATTGGGCCAGTAAAACATCAATTGTATCCCAGCCAACCGACCTGCGTAAGCCCCCTATATCTCTGAAACAGGCTTTTCTATAGGCCTTTATTGGCCCCCTTACATGATCTTTAGAAGCAATTCTCTCAAATACCCACTGTCCGTTATTCTTAATGTAGGGAATCCCGCCTGCGATTCCTAAAACCGGATCATCTTCGAACATTTTCCTAAGGCGAGCGATATAATCTTCAGGGAAAACAATATCCGCATCAAACTTGCAGATGATATCGTAATCTTTATCCAGGGTTGATAGTCCGGTGTTGAAAGCCTCGATAACCTTGGCTCCTGGGAGATGCTCACCGGCCGAGGTCCTGTCAACATGTTCAATCCAATCAAATTCCTTCGCATAGTCAATCATGATAGACCCGGTATCGTCGGTAGAGTTATCATTAACCAGTACGAGTTTGTCAGGAAGCTGTGTTTGAGTAACAATGGAGTTGAGGGCTTCGGTGATTGTACCGGTCTCATTATAGGCTGGTATGACAATATATATTTTCAGAATCCGATCTCTTTTTTCTAATGATCCTAAAGTACGAATCTTCTTTTTTCTCAAGTGTATTACGATTCACGTTCGGCATATACGATGTAATATCGTGGTGTGAACCATCTTAAAATAGGCCTAAAACCTATTTTTTTTACGGGATTCGTCCATTTTTTCCTGGCTTTGATTTTCCATCCAGATTTGTTAAGTAACCAATCGAATTGCCAGTCTTCAAATTCGTGATAATGCCTGTCCCAGGAATCGGTTTTACTGCGATAGGCAGGAGAAAACCAGAGTTTTAGGGGTACGCTGGCAACGAGTTTGTCAGCCTTGATGGCCTGGAG
>JABDPL010000193.1 GCA_013042825.1 Flavobacteriaceae bacterium
ACTTCTAATGGCGCACCAGTCCTGATTGCGTAGTCTATCAATTCATCCTTGGTGGCCGGCCAGGGAGCATCACTTAAATAAGATGCCAATTCTAAAGTCCAATACATAACTAAGCGGTATTAATTTTCTGCAAAAATAAATTTTTAACCGAAAAAGTCAAGTAAAATCAAAATTATTTCATCATTAATAGCAAGAACGTTTTAAAACAGCCTTATATACCCAGTAATTATGGGCTTTTTAACCGATTAAACTATTACTGTGAAACCAAGCTTAACCCAGCTTTTCGGGGATCCACTTAACCTCTTCAGCTCCTAGATCCTGCGTCAATTTTCGTGCCAGTACGAAAAGGTAGTCAGAAAGACGGTTGAGATAGGTGAGTACTTCCCCTGGAACGGTCTCTTGTTCAGACAGTGCCACGACCAAACGCTCGGCTCTTCGGCAAACACAGCGGGCAATATGACAGAATGACACGGTTTGATGCCCTCCCGGTAAAATAAAATGCGTCATTGGAGGCAAACTTTTATCCATGGTATCCATTTCGGTTTCGAGGAAAGCAATGGCCGATTCATCGATCAGCGGAATATTGAGCCGTGATTTACCGTCTTTGCGTTTGTCCTTTTCCGGATCTGTGGCCAGGGTAGACCCTATAGTGAACAAATTATGCTGAATCTGGTTGAGTTTTGCTTTATATTCTGTTTTTATCTCCTGGTCACATAAGAGTCCGAGATATGAATTGAGCTCGTCCACCGTGCCGTAGCTCTCTATTCGAATGTGGTGTTTTGGAAGCCGGGTCCCTCCGAATAAAGAGGTTGTGCCCTTATCACCGGTTTTGGTGTATATCTTCATCTGGTTTTTGTCTTTCGTTTTTCTTTTCCATATAGTCGGTCTTAAACCTGCGTTGACGCCGTTCGCGCATCCTATTCTGGTTCCTGCGGTTATTCATCATAACCAGAACGAACAGAACCACTACGATTCCAAAATACAATAATGCATCCTTCATAGGCTTCCGATCTTACAGCCTGCAAGTTACGATTTTACAGCCTTATACGCGAATGGTGAAATGCTGTTTAGGTTGTTCCTTTCTAAAAAATACCAGTCCCCAGAAAAAGGTGTCAATACTAACTGTTACCCGGTCGTGTGACCTGATCTCATGCCAGGCCTCTTCCATCTCAGGAGACCAGTGAATATCATCAAAGATCATTACCGAGTCATTATGAACCTGTTTAAGCAAACGATTAAAATAATTCAGTGTCGATAATTTTTGATGATTGCCGTCGATAAAGATAAGATCATAGCAGTCGGACTTCAACCCATCGAGAACCTGGTCAAAATCGCCCTGCAGGAACTCCACGTTGGTTATGCCCATCGTCTTAAAATGGTTTTGAGAATAATCCCTGATGTTCGGACATCCTTCAATACTTCGAATCCTTGCCTCCGGATTACCGAGGCTCATGGCCTGGGTTCCCAGTCCGAGTGAGGTTCCCAATTCAAGAATTCTCTTAGATTCAAAGTATCGAGTTAATCGGAATAACATACGGGCTCGAAAAGGCGTTGTTCCTGCTATTCGCGCTATATCTCGTATTATCCGATTTTTACTTTTGATCACCTGGGAACCGGGCCCCAGGTCTGAAACTTCAATACTGCTTTTATCATTCAGGAGCTGACGGCGATATGAGCTTAATTGATTGTAGGCCTTGTATTTTGTTTTATCATACAGGCATTTGGTGATCAGGCTGAATACGAATGGCGAATGCACCCCGTGCTGGTTCTTCGATCGCATCAAAAACTTTAAATAAGCCCAAATTAAACGTCTCATGACTCTAATTTTTCATGGAGTTCAAACCACCTGAGCTCTGCATCTTCCATTTGCTTCTTAATTTCAGACAGATCGGCAGACAAGCGTTGTATATCGTTATGACTGAGTTCGCCGCCCTGAAACTGTTCTTCAATTTCGACCTTTTTATTTTCGAGTTTATGGATCAGGTTATCGAGCTTTTTAAGCTCGCGCTGTTCGTTATAGTTGAGTTTATTTTTATCCTTAACCCAGGTTTTCCTGACCTTATCGGCAGTGGTCTTCGATTCAAAGCCTTTCTCTTTGTCGAAAGCCCTGAAGTCGGAATAATTGCCGGGAAAATCATCGATCACGGCTTGACCGCGAAAAATGAACAGGTGATCAACGATCTTATCCATAAAGAAGCGGTCGTGGGAGACGATAAGGACACAACCGGGAAAATCCATGAGGAATTCTTCAAGTACAGTTAAAGTTATGATATCCAGGTCATTGGTGGGCTCATCCAGGATCAGGAAATTCGGGTTTTGAATAAGTACTGTGCAAAGGTAAAGGCGTTTACGCTCGCCACCGCTGAGTTTTTCAACATAATCATACTGCTGTTTCCGGTCGAACATAAAGCGCTCAAGCAATTGTTGAGCACTGATCTGCCGCCCTTTCTTC
This sequence comes from Flavobacteriaceae bacterium, assembly GCA_013042825.1. Classification (GTDB taxonomy): domain Bacteria; phylum Bacteroidota; class Bacteroidia; order Flavobacteriales; family Flavobacteriaceae; genus SHLJ01. The sequence goes on from JABDPL010000193.1 coordinate 2,453, forward strand.
AGTGGTATGTAATCGCCATATTCCCTGATCACATCGATTACCTTTTTACCGGGGTCTACCTGGATACCCGATTGGGTGTAATAGCCAAATTTAACCGTCTCACCAACCACGATCTTGCCGCTGTCGGGTTCCAGCGCGCCGCTTACCAGGTTCAGAAAGGTGCTTTTTCCGGTACCGTTATGACCGATGATCCCAATGCGCTCACCCCGTTTGAAAACATAGTCGAATGAATCAAGGAGTACCTTATCCCCGTACGATTTCCCGATTTTATGCAATTCGACCACTTTGGTTCCCAGCCGCTCCATATTCAATTCTAATTGCACCCGGTGTTCCTTTCGCCTCTGCTGGGCCCTGGATTTGATGTCTTTAAAATCGTCAATTCGTGATTTTGATTTGCCGGTACGGGCTTTGGGCTGACGTCGCATCCATTCCAGCTCTTTTTTGTAGAGTTGCTTCGTTTTTGCATGTTCGATATCCTCCTGTTGGTGACGGGCCTCTTTTTGTTCCAGAAAATAGGAATAGTTTCCCTTGTAGGTGTAGATCTTACCGCCCTCCAGCTCAAGGATATCGTTACAGACCCGATCGAGAAAATAGCGGTCGTGGGTAACCATAAACAATGTGATCTTTTCCCTGGCAAAGAATTCTTCCAGCCATTCTATCATGTCCAGGTCCAGGTGATTGGTCGGTTCATCGAGAATGAGCAGGTCGGGTTTGGTCAGCAAGGCATGGGCCAGGGCCAGTCGCCGTTTTTGTCCGCCGGATAACTGGTTCACCTTTCTATCAAGCTCATTTATTTCGAGCAATGAAAGAATCTGCCGGTACTGGGTTTCAAAATCCCAGCCCTGGTGCCTGTCCATATTATCGAATGCCATTTGGTAAGCTTTCTGGTCATCGGCATTTTCCAATGCCGCATGGTATTTTTGAATTACTTCAAGAATGGGATTGTCTGAGTTAAATATGGTTTCTTCTATGGTTAGTTTCTCATCCAGCTCAGGGTTTTGGGCCAGGTAAGCGACCTGAATGCCTTTTCGGAATATTATTGAGCCGGTATCGGGCTGATCTTTCCCTGTGAGTATGTTCAGTATGGTGGTTTTCCCGGTTCCGTTCTGGGCAACGAAACCTATTTTCTGATCTTTGTGAATACTGAAGGAGAGCCCTTCGAAGAGGATGCGTTCGCCAAAGGATTTGGAAATATTTTCAACATTGAGGTAGTTCAAGGCCCGGTTTTCAGCAAAGGTCGTTAATTTGGAGATAAAACCTATTCCGCCAAACCGAAAAACCCGGGTCTATAAAATAAAACCCCCCGAATAGGGTTAACTAACAATAAGATGTTGATGGCTTTAAGAAAATGGTTTAGGCCAAGTCAAAAAAATATGTAGATTTGTGAAACATCAATTACGCCTCAAGATGAAGGGATCAATTTTTGCTGTTGGGTTACTCCTTAGCCTGCTGTTCACGTCCTGCATTCCTCATAAGGATATAGTGTATTATCAGGAATTAGAAGCCAGGGCGCTTGACAGTTTGCAAACCCTTGTCGAAAAGCAGCAACCCTACCGGGTTCAGATCAACGATATCCTCAATATCCGGGTAAAGGCCCTGGACCAGGAGAATGTTACCATTCTCAATCCCATAGGCGATGTCAATTTAAATGCCAGCAGCCAGGAACGGGCTTATTTTGACGGGTTTACCGTCGACCTGCACGGCAATATACGCATTCCCACCCTCGGGTTTATTAATGTGCTGGGATACACCACTGAGGAGATACAAAATATGATTGAGAAAAAACTGCTGGAAGAGCAGTTTAAGGAAACGGCCAATATTTTTGTTACCGTAAAATTAGCAGGGCTAAAATTTACAGCCAGCGGTGAAGTAGGAAGACCGGGCACACAGATCCTGTTCCAGGAACGGGTTAATATTTACGAGGCCATAGCCAATGTTGGTGAGATTACCGATTATGGAGATCGAAAGGACATCTTGATTATAAGACAGTATCCGCAGGGCCAGAAGATCCATCATCTGGATCTGACGGATGTTGCCGTTATGCAATCGCCCTACTATTACATACAACCCAACGACATGATATATGTTAAACCTCTGAGGCAGAAAACTTTAGGCACGGGTAGTACCTTTATGCAGAACCTTGGAAGTGTCGCTACCGTATTTTCTTTAGTAGCCACCTCAATTTTATTATTTACACGACTATAAGCCATGGAGAATACCAATCTTGAAAATATGGAAGGGATGGACTCCGGACGGGTAAGCTTCGATTTCAGGGGCTATCTGTTCAAGGCACTCAATCTGTGGAAATTAGTGCTGGTTTGCATTGGTTTTGCCCTCATCATTGCTTATTTGATCAACATCAGGAAACAAAATGTCTATAGATTGGATTCCCTGATAACCGTGGAAAATGATCAGAATCCTTTTTTTACGGCCAACACCAGTATATCCTTTAACTGGGGAGGTGTATCGGGCAAGGTTGGAAAGATCATTACCACGGTGAAGACCAGAAGTCATAATGAATTGGTTGTCGACTCCCTCAAGTTCTACATGCGTTATATGGTTGACGGAAAATATCGTAAACTGGATATTTATAAGCGAGCACCATTTCGGTTTAAGATCGATAAGGCTAAGGGCCAGCTTTTAAACAAACATATCGGCATTCGTTTTTTAAATAATGAAGAATTTGAAGTGTTTACGGATTTTGATGGACCTAGGGGCGTCGTTCAGTTTTACAGCGATAAATCAAAAGCCGGGGTTACTATTCCTCAAGGCGAATTTGCTCAGGTATTTTCTGTGAATCAACCAATTGATCTGCCATTCCTGAACGGCACCATAACGCTTCGGCCAGGGGTCAAGGTCAATCCCGGAGCTGAGTATTATCTTTTTTTTGCAAATTTTGACAATGTCGTAAACAGCTATAAAAATCAGGTTAAGATCGCCACCTTTTCGCCATCCTCATCTTCTGTTCTAACATTGAGTTTAACCGGGATGAATAAGGCTAAAATTGTAGATTATTTAAATACGACCGCTGCTATTTTAAGTCAGACGGAATTAAGGCTTAAAAACCAGTATGCCACCAATACTATCAAATTTATTGACAGCAGCCTGGCTGCGGTAAATGTGAATTTAAGGGATGTGACCGATGAAATGAACGACTTCAGGCAGAAGAATAAGGTCTTTAATGTCAATGAAGAGATGAGTGTGATCTCGAGCCAATTGCGGGTGTTGGATACGGATGAACAATCGGAACGGATCAAACTCGATTATCTGGATAATCTTGAAAAGTATTTAAATACCAAGACGGACTACAGCAAAATAGCCGCGCCAACTTCCGTTGGCATAGAAGAGCCCAATATCCTTTCCAGTGTTGGTAAGATTACGAATTTATCCATACAAAGGCAGAATTT
>JABDPL010000210.1 GCA_013042825.1 Flavobacteriaceae bacterium
CGGTATATCTGGCCATGATCTTTTCGGCAGCCACCGTATCAGGCAAAGTGAACGATCGCTTGAAAGAGGTAAATCCGAATTCCCTACGGGTGTAGTTTTCTTCTTCCTTTTCGACTTCAGTCCTGGATTCTGCTGAAATTGTGAGAACAGAATCATCAAGATCGATATCGAAATCGGTTTTCTTCATTCCGGGAACAGCCATTTCCAATGTAAGTCGATCGTCGAGATCTTTTATGTTTACCGCAGGAAATGTGGTTCCGCCATTAAAATCAAAACCGGGATCCGTGTTGAAGAAATCATCCATCAGGCTCGAAAACGGACTTAATGGAGTTAAGCCAAATGGTCTGTTATATTTGTCCTTTCTTTTTCTTGGAACGAGTAGTGTCATAACATTTTAGTTTTAGTTAAACATCAATTTCAACGAACACTAAGCAATAAGGATGCCATTGGGAAAAGACTGCAAAAATTGCAGTTTTAATGACATTTTTTCAGGATACACAGTTAATTATCAAGACATTACGTCATGACTGGCGTTGAGTACCATGACTGTAGCTGAATTAGTAATCTAATAATTCGAACAGAGCCGTTTCAAATCGTTTCTTCGGAAGGAATTGCTCTTCCAACTGCACGGCAAAGGGCACCGGTGTTTCGAGGCTTCCAACCCGTTTTACGGGAGCATCCAATGATTCAAAACAGTTCTCGGATATCAGCGCAGATATATCGCTGGCTATTCCGCCAAAGAGGGTATCTTCCTGAAGTATGAGTGCTTTACCCGTTTTTCTAACCGATTCAAAAATAGCTTCTGTATCTAATGGTTGAAGGGTGCGAAGATCGATAAGATCGACGCTTAAATCGGGGTTCTTATCCAATAGTTCCAATACCCAATGAACGCCGGCGCCGTAAGTTATGATACTCAGCTGGTCACCGCTCCTCAACGTATTGGCAAGTCCGAATGGAATGGTGTAATAGTTCTCGGGTACATCTTCCCTTATACTCCTGTAAAGCGCTTTGTGCTCGAAATACATGACCGGGTTGGGATCTTCTATGGCTGTTGCCAGCAGGCCCTTGGCATCTGATGGAAAAGCGGGATAAACAACTTTCAACCCCGGTGTTTTGGTAAACCAGGCCTCATTGGTCTGTGAGTGAAAAGGACCAGCTCCTACTCCCGCGCCACAAGGCATGCGCATAACTACATCGGCATTCTGGCCCCACCTGTAATGCGATTTTGCCAGATAATTCACCACCGGATTAAATCCCGAGCTTATAAAATCGCCGAATTGCAGTTCAACAACACTCTTTATTCCCGCTATTGACAAGCCCATGGCTGCCTCGATAATTGAAGATTCGCAAATGGGAGTATTGCGAACTCGTGCCTTACCAAATTGCTCTACAAAGCCTTCGGTGATCTTGAACACACCACCATATTCGGCAACATCCTGTCCCATAATTACCAGATCGCCATGTACTTCCATCGATTGCCTGAGACCTTCCGAAATCGCATCAACAAGACGCAATTCTTTCACTTCTTCAGAAGGACTAACCTCCTCATAAACAAAGCTTTTATAAACATCATTTAACTCAATAGATAAGGTCGGATCAATAGGATCTTCCGCAAAAGCAATATCCAGGCTTTCATTGATATCATGCACAATTTCCTCCTTCATCTTCAATTCCTGTTCTTCAGACAGGATATTGTTCTCCCGGAGGTAACTCTGGTAATTAACCAGTGGGTCCCTGAGTGCCCAGTGTTCCATCAATTCTCTCGGGATATACTTGATACCGCTGGCCTCTTCATGTCCGCGCATTCTAAAGGTCTTGAACTCTATAAGAATAGGGCGCGGATTTTTCCTGATCTCTTCAGCATATTTAGATACGACTGAATAGACTTCCAAAACATTATTACCATCAACGATAACCGATTCCATCCCATATCCTATACCGCGATCGGCGATATCCTTACAGCGGTATTGCTCATGGGTTGGAGTGGAGAGTCCGTAGCCATTGTTCTCAACCAGGAATAATACCGGTAGATCCCAAACCGAAGCCACATTCAGTGCCTCGTGAAAATCACCTTCACTGGTTCCACCCTCTCCTGTAAATACAGCTGTTGCCTGGCCGTTATTTTTCAACAGGTTGGCCAATCCAACACCGTTGGCAACCCCAAGCTGCGGACCCAAATGAGAAATCATTCCCACGATCTTATACTCCTGGGTTCCGAAATGGAAAGACCGGTCCCTGCCTTTGCTAAAACCATTGGCTTTACCCTGCCACTGGCTGAACAAACGGTTAAGTGGAACTCCACGAGAAGTGAAAATTCCAAGATTTCTATGCATCGGAAGTACATATTCATCCGGCTCCATGGCCATGGCCACACCAACCGATATGGCCTCCTGACCCATTCCTGAAAACCATTTTGAAATTTTTCCCTGCCTGAGCAGAATGAGCATTTTCTCCTCGACCATGCGAGGCTTTAACATGTTCTTGTACAGGGCTAAGAGCGTATGATCGTCTAATCCTTTACGATCATATACCATGGTATTTTGCGTATGTCGGGACACCTGGGTTAGTTAAAATTAGCCATCAAAAGTACTAAAAATTCCAAAGGATGGTTGTATTAATGCATGCCTTGATCGCCTATTTTTATATCTTTGTTTACCTTCAATCGGTTAATTTTTACGACATGAACAGTATTCCCAGTGTTGATCTCAGGGATTTCCTTTCCGACGATCCGGAGAGAAAACAACATTTCATAAATGGAATCGGGCAAGCATATGAGAACATCGGTTTTGTCGCATTAAAGGGCCATTTTCTAGATGAGGATCTGGTCGAAAGGCTTTATGAGCAGATCAGGAAATTCTTCGCCCTGCCGGTTGAGACCAAACAAAAATATGAGATTCCGGGGATCGGTGGTCAACGTGGCTATGTATCCTTCGGAAAAGAGAGTGCCAAAGGAAAGAAAGAAGGCGATTTAAAGGAATTCTGGCATTTTGGTCAATACGTTGAAAACGATCCTGAACTCGAGGCCGAGTATCCGAAAAATATCGAAGTTAAAGAGCTGCCTGAGTTCAACGCTGTAGGAAAGGAAGCCTATAAAATGCTTGAGAAAACAGCGAGATATGTCTTAAGAGCACTAGCGTTGCGTCTGGGG
>JABDPL010000112.1 GCA_013042825.1 Flavobacteriaceae bacterium
CAATGCGACCGGGGTAGACCATCTGGCCATGGCATTGCAGGATAAAGGTATTGTCCTCATTCATATTTCTACCGACTATGTCTTTGATGGCCAAAACAGCAGACCGTATAAAACAACTGATTTAACCAGGCCACTGAATGTTTATGGGCGTTCTAAACTCAAAGGGGAAAAGTATATTGAGCAACGCCTGAGTAAATATTTTATAATAAGAACATCCTGGCTATATTCTCCTTACGGGCATAATTTTGTCAAAACCGTTGCCCGCAGAGTTAAGAACGGCGCAAAAATGACAATAGACAGCAGTCAGACGGGATCTCCAACAAGCGCCTATGATCTGGCAGATTTCGTAAATTACTTAATTGCCGGGGAAATCGAGAATTATGGGGTGTATCATTTTACGGCTTCTGATCATGCGACTTGGTTTGAACTCGCCATGTTTGTGGCCCGACATTATTCAGAAAAACCTGAAAGTCTTATTTCTTCTACGGCACGATATGAAACAAAGGCCGAGCGGCCAAAATACAGTGTTCTAGACCTCCAAAAAACCTTGAAAATTTATGAAGATATTCCATCATGGAAAGTGTCGGTTTCGACGGTTATTGGCAAAATGAATACAATGGTGTAGAAGCATTTAGTTATTCCTGGAGTTGTATGGTTATCCCCTTCAAATGACTTACATTTGCAACTGATTCAATCCCGATAATGTTCTCATTTTTTAAAATGTATCAATGAAAAAAAAGATCGCTTTAATTACCGGAATTACCGGTCAGGACGGCGCTTACCTGGGTGAGTTTCTTATAAAAAAGAATTACGAGGTACATGGGGTAAAGAGAAGGTCGTCATTGTTTAACACGGCGCGAATCGATCATTTATATCAGGATCCACATGAGGAGAACAGGAACTTTTTTCTGCATTATGGCGATTTAACAGACAGCACCAATCTTATACGAATCATCAAGGAGGTCAGGCCTGACGAGATTTATAATCTGGCCGCCATGAGCCACGTCCATGTTTCATTTGAAACACCTGAATATACTGCAAATGCCGATGCTCTAGGTGCGTTGAGAATTCTGGAAGCTGTCCGCATGCTCGATATGGAAAAGGACGTAAAGATCTATCAGGCATCCACATCGGAATTATACGGTAAGGTTCAGGAAGTTCCTCAAACCGAAACAACGCCTTTTTATCCCAGGAGCCCCTATGCTGTAGCCAAGATGTATGCCTACTGGATTACTATCAACTACCGTGAGGCCTATGGTATGTTCGCCTGTAACGGGATTTTATTTAATCATGAGTCACCAATACGAGGTGAGACCTTTGTCACTCGTAAAATAACACGGGCAACCTCAAGGATCGCGCTTGGCTTACAGGATAAACTTTTTTTAGGGAATCTAAATTCAAAGCGGGATTGGGGCCATGCCAAGGATTATGTGCGGATGATGTGGCTCATTCTTCAAGCTGAAGAACCAGAGGATTGGGTAATTGCCACCGGAGTAACAACATCGGTCCGAGATTTTGTAAGAATGTCGTTTGAACATGTTGGTATTATCCTTGAATTTAAAGGCGAAGGCTCAAATGAAAAAGCCTATGTCGTCGCATGTAATGATCCCGATTATCAGCTGGAGATAGGAAAAGAAGTGGTAGCAGTTGATGAACGCTATTACAGGCCAACAGAGGTCGACCTGCTGATCGGCGATTCATCGAAAGCCAGGAAAAAGTTGGGTTGGGTCCCGGAGTACGATCTTCAGGCACTGGTCGACGATATGATGTCGAGCGATCTCAAACTTATGAAGAAGCAACAATTTCTAAAGCAAGGCGGTTACAGGATCAAAAATTATTTTGAATAAGCCAGTAGATGGAGAAAGATTCGAAGATATTTGTTGCCGGGCACAGAGGCCTTGTAGGAAGCGCCATATTGGAGAACCTTAAATCTAAGGGGTATACTAATCTTCTCACAAAAACACGACAGGAGTTAGATCTGATCGACCAATTAGCAGTGAAGACTTTCTTTAAGACGGAAAGGCCTGAATATGTTTTTCTTGCAGCAGCTAGGGTCGGTGGAATAGTCGCCAATAATCTATATCGTGGTGAATTTATCTATGATAATATGATGATTCAGAACAATGTAATTCATCACAGTTATCTGAATGGTGTAAAAAAACTCTTGTTTCTTGGAAGCACCTGCATATATCCCAAGAATGCCCCTCAACCGATGAAAGAGGAGTATTTGCTGACCGATGTACTCGAATATACCAATGAGCCCTACGCAATTGCGAAAATCGCCGGCATTAAGATTTGTGAAAGCTACAACCTTCAATACGGCACTAATTTTCTTTCGGTCATGCCCACCAACCTTTACGGGCCGAATGATAATTTCGATTTTGAAAAGTCACATGTGTTGCCGGCACTGCTGAGGAAAACCTATCTGGCAAAACTTTTGGCCGATTCAGATTTTGAAACAGTAATGAAAAATACCGGTCATGAATCGAAAGAAGAGGCTATGTCATTTCTCGAGTCCATAGGTGTAACCGCTGATCGAATTCAAATTTGGGGCACAGGTGCTCCGCTTCGCGAATTTCTCTGGTCGGAGGATATGGCTGATGCCTGTGTGTTTATTATGGAAAGCGTGAATTTCAGCGAAACTTACGATAAGGATATAAAGGCGATCAGGAATACCCACATCAATATAGGGACAGGACAGGATATTTCAATCGCCGATTTAGCGGTATTGATAAAGGAAATCGTTGGTTTTGAAGGAGAGCTTGTGTTTGACACGAGCAAACCGGATGGCACTTACCGAAAGTTGACAGATGTCAGCAAGTTGAATAGCATAGGCTGGAAACACAAGATTGATCTGGTTGAAGGCATAAAAAAACTATATGATTGGTATGTTCAAAGGGCATGATTTATTAGAAACTGCGGTTTTGGCCAGCATTGAGGCCGGAAAAGTTATAATGGAGGTTTATGATTCAGCCTTCGAGGTTGAGTATAAAGATGATAAATCTCCCTTAACCGAAGCAGACCGCAGGGCTAATACGGTAATTAATCAATATCTTCAACGGACTGATATTCCCATTATAAGTGAAGAAAACAAACAACTTGATTATGCTGTCAGGAAAGACTGGGAGACCTGTTGGGTAGTTGATCCCGTTGACGGCACCAAGGAATTCGTGAAGCGAAATGGGGAATTTACGGTAAATATTGCCCTGGTGACTGATGGCGTTCCCGGGCTGGGGGTGATTTATGTTCCCGTATCCCGAATGCTTTACCTCGGAAATGCAGAGGACAAAAAAGCCTATTCTTGCAGAATAAACGAAGGTCATGAGAGTCTGAACAGTATTTTGGCCGGGTGTAAACCCTTACACCCGCGAGAAGGGGATCCTGATCCCATAAAAGTGGTGGGAAGCAGATCACATATGAATGATACGACTAAAGAATTTATTGAGTTGCTCGGCGGAACGGGGAAAATGACAGAGATAGTAAGCAAGGGAAGTTCTTTAAAGTTCTGTCTTTTGGCTGTTGGCGAGGCAGATATCTATCCACGTTTTGCACCCACTATGGAATGGGATACAGCGGCGGGCCATGCTATTTGCAGTGCCCTGGGCATAAATGTGATATCACAGGAAACAGGGGAAGAGTTATTGTATAACAAAAGAAATCTGTTGAACCCATGGTTCCTGGTATTTAATCGAAAACGTTTTAGTGACCTACCGGAAAGAATCACATCTTAGAAGTCTTCTGAAAGGGATCTCATGGCGAATTATCGCCACCACAGATACCATTCTTGTTGTTCTTCTTGTTACCTGTGCATTAGATGAATGCAGTCTAGATTCGGCTATAAAGATTGGCTTTATAGAATTCCTCATCAAATTTGCCCTCTATTACGTTCATGAGAGAGCCTGGCAATTTGCATACAAGGATGGTATTGTTACAAAGAAGGAAACACTGATCAAATCGATTTCATGGCGATTGATCGCTTCTTTATCCACGTTTATTATTTCGGGCGCCATACTCAACAGATTTGATGAATTGGCCTTATATATTGCACTAACCGAATTATTTACGAAATTTGTGCTGTATTATTTCCATGAGCGGATATGGTTGAAATTACCCCTCGGAAACGTGCGGTCGTATTTCTTCAGAAAAAAAAGATAAATGGGAGAGAATATCAAGCCTTATACCTATAAGGTCAGTTTAAAAGACAGGCGACATTCGAATAACCACAATTCATTTTTAATTTGGTTTACGGGCTTATCGGGCTCCGGAAAATCTACCATTGCAAACCTTGTGGAACAGAGATTATTTGAGCTCGGTGTAAAAACCTATGTTCTTGATGGGGATAATATCAGGAAAGGAATAAATAAAGATCTTAGTTTCAGTCCGGATGACCGAACGGAGAATATCAGGCGTATCGCTGAATTAGCGGGATTATTTATAGACGCCGGGCTTGTGGTATTGGCCGCTTTTGTGTCGCCGTATAAAAAAGACCGGGCCAATATTAAAAGTATTGTCAAAGATATTAACTTTGTCGAGGTTTTTGTAAATACAAGTCTGGAGGAATGTGAAAGAAGGGATGTGAAGGGATTGTACAAAAAAGCGAGAGCCGGAGAAATCAAGAATATGACCGGAATCTCCGCTCCCTATGAGGAACCTGAAAACCCAGATGTTGTGATAATGACTGAAGGAGAATCCATCGCGGATTCAGTTGAGAAAATAATAAGGTATATAGAACCCAAATTAGCATTGAACGATGAGTAAGTACTACCTAAACTATCTGGACGAATTAGAGAGTGAAGCCATTTTTGTTCTCCGGGAGGTATGGGCCCAATTTGAAAATCCGGTCATACTATTCTCTGGGGGAAAGGATTCAATAGTTATAACCCATTTAGCAAAAAAGGCCTTTTATCCTGCAAAGATTCCCTTTGCACTGATGCATGTTGATACGGGACATAATTTTCCGGAGACCATTAAATTCAGAGATGATCTTGTAAAAGATTTGGGAGTAAAATTGATTGTTGGCTGCGTTCAAAAATCAATTGATCAGGGCCGGGTTGCTGAGGAGAAAGGAAAAAACGCTACAAGAAATACCCTTCAGATCACAACCTTGCTCGACGCGATTGAAGAGCATAATGTAGATTGTGCCATTGGTGGTGGCCGGCGGGATGAAGAAAAAGCGAGAGCCAAGGAACGTTTCTTTTCACATCGTGACGATTTCGGGCAATGGGATCCAAAAAATCAACGCCCTGAACTTTGGAACCTGTTCAACGGGAATCATTTTCAAGGTGAGCATTTCCGGGCTTTCCCGATCAGCAATTGGACCGAAATGGATGTTTGGAATTATGTTCAACGAGAAAAAATAGAAATACCTACACTTTATTTCGCACATGAACGAAAAGTGATTTGGCGAAATGAGTCTTGGATACCCATTTCAGAATACCTGCAGCTACAGGAGACCGATGAAGTCGTGGTTAAGAAAATCCGGTTCAGGACATTGGGTGATATTACGATCACCGGGGGAATTGAATCTGAAGCCGATACGGTCGAAAAGATCGCTATGGAAGTTTCGGCCATGCGCAAGACCGAACGAGGAAACAGGAGTGACGACAAACGATCGGAGACCGCTATGGAAGACAGAAAGCGCCAGGGATACTTTTAAAATAAAAACTACTCTTATGTTAGAAACCAATCAGCTACTTCGATTTACAACTGCCGGTAGTGTTGATGATGGGAAAAGCACATTGATCGGCCGATTACTATACGATTCAAAGTCAATTTTTGAAGATCAGCTTGAGGCCGTTGAAACCACTAGCCGGCGAAAAGGATTTGATGGCGTAGACCTGGCTCTGTTTACAGACGGTTTGAAGGATGAAAGAGAACAGGGGATCACTATTGACGTGGCCTATCGTTATTTTACAACACCAAAGCGAAAATTTATAATCGCAGACACCCCGGGTCACATTCAGTATACCAGGAATATGGTGACTGGGGCTTCTACAGCTAATGCGGCAATTATATTAGTTGACGCCAGAAATGGGGTTATCGAACAGACCAGGCGCCATTCGTTTATCGCCTCCTTGCTTCACATTCCCCATCTGATCGTTTGCATCAATAAAATGGACCTTGTTGATTATGATGAGAAGGCATATTCAAGAGTGATTGACCAGTTCGAGGAGTTCTCATCAAAAATGATGGTTAAGGACATCAGGTTTATCCCAATCAGCGCACTGAATGGAGATAATGTAGTGAATCGATCTGAGAACATGCCCTGGTTCCAGGACGCCCCCTTATTGCATACCCTGGAAACCATGCATATAAGCAGCGACATCAACAAGGTGGATACACGCATGCCCGTTCAAACCGTTATCAGGCCTCAGAGTGAAGAATTTCGTGACTTCAGAGGATTTGCCGGCAGGATTGCCAGTGGTATTTTAAGAGTGGGTGAAGAGGTATTGGTTCTGCCTTCAGGATTTTCTTCCAGGATAAAGGAAATAACAACATTTGAGGGATCTCTGGATGAAGCATACGCGCCAATGTCGGTTGTGGTCTCGCTTGAGGATGATATCGATATTAGCCGGGGCGATATGATAGTTCGCTCGAATAACGTTCCTGAAATGTCTCAGGATGTCACCCTTATGTTGTGCTGGTTGCATAATAATCCGGCCAAACCCCGGGCCAAATATATAATTCGGCATACGACCAATGAGCAACGGGCGGTTATCAAAGAGATAATTCACAAGATCAACATCAACACCCTGGAGCGAAATACCGAGGATAAAACTCTTAATATGAATGATATTTCCAAGGTTAAAATCCGAACTACCCGGCCGCTTATGATTGACTCCTACAGGGATAACAGGGCTACCGGAAGCGTAATACTTATAGATGAATCAACCAATGAAACCGTTGCTGCGGGAATGATAATTTAATACCTAAGAATGAAATGAAAAATTTGATCAACATTTTGATATTGACCACGATTTTGGTCTTCTCATGTAAGAATGAAACCTCACAAACTCAAGAAAAGGAAACAGCTCAGGTCGAGGAGGAAGCTCCGATGGAACTTGAGGTAGATTTCAAGTTTAAAACAGACAAGCAGGATGTATTCAGGGTTATGATGAACAACATTGAGGTTGATGAAATTCAGAAGAAAAATATCCATGTTTTTGAAGACGTGATCCCAACTGAAACAACAGAGAGTATGGTCATGTCATTCGGCCCCGGAAATGTTTCAAATAATCTTATTATCAATCTTGGCGCCAAAGAGGAGAAGACAATTGAAATCGATTATATCATGCTAACCTATGGCGGTCAAAGCCAGCTTGTCAATGCATCACAACTTCAGGATTTCTTCATACTTAATAAATTTATCTCCCAGGATGAGCAAGGGCGTTTGAAAACTCAAACGGTAGACGGAAGACATAATCCTACAATCATCGCTAAGCGAAAACTAATAGGACAGCTCGTCAATCCTCCCAAGCCAGCACAATAAGGAATTTTGACGATTTGATCGTTTTGTTGCCCTGCTTTTGTCTCTGCGCATGGCAGGAAAGGAGATTCTGCAGAGATCAGAAAAAAGTTTCTCGACGGCTGGAGAAACTCCATATATCGTAGTACGCTCATTTACTATGTTATTCATGGTTTCACTTCAACAACCGAATAATTCATGCATTTAATTGGTGCGGTAATTTTTAATTGATACGGGTTTAACCCAACTAATTTGCTTTTATTCTGTTATATTAATTCCGAGATCTGTGAATTCTGATTTAAATTCGCAAACCAGGCATAAATTCATGAGGAGACGATATGGAGGGTCATTTAAAAACTCTTAGAGAATTTTTATTATCGGCTTACAGGAATGGGGGCAATTTGTTTATCATCAAACTCATTGGCCTTGCCTTGAATTATGGGGTTCTACTACTTATTCTGTATTACTATGGTTTTGAGGGTAATGGGGAGTACGCGGTTAAACTGGAACTGGCCCGTGGCCTTAAAGTGTTTGTGGTTTTCGGCCTGGATTATCTTATCGTAAAAGAGGTTACCGCGCTGATAGAGGATTATACAGAAAATACCGGCCAGCTATTGGCGGTTTTTTTATTCAGCAATGTATTTTTCATTTCGATATTTCTTCTATTAAGCCTCTTCTTTGAGATCGATAACAATATCCTGTACTGGACACTTTTTATGGCCTTTTGGCGTTTTATTAGTCATTTTTTCAGGGGCCGGGATAATATGTTGGCCTATGGGTTTTTCGAATTCGCCGTTTTTCAGGGGATCGTGTTCTCAAGCATCATACTGGCGAATTTTGTTTTCAACACTATGCCTTTTGAATCCCTGATCAATATCCTGAATTTGATTGGTCTTGTTCTCTGTTTTATAGTGGTATTACCGAAAATGGCAAAAACACAAAATCTGAGGGGATTCCTCAGCCTGATGAAAAAAGGCTGGAATAATATTCTTCGATACTATAAAAGAGGTTTGAATTTTGTTCTTACCAACTCATCAAATATTCTTTCCGTCAGCATACTGTATATTATCATTAAAGACAATTATTCTTCCGAGGTCCTGGGAATCTATGATACCGTTTTAAAGTTTGCAATGATAATTTCATTGCCCCTAATTGCCGTTTCCGGCAGAGTGATGACCCTTGCGGCGAAATACTTCAATCATAAAAAGATTCGCGAACTTAGAAATTACATTGGAAAGGTGACCAAAATGTTGATCCTGGGAAGCTCTATCCTAACGATTGGCGTATGTGTCTTCTTCTGGATATACTCCTCCTATTTCAATTTGGAATTAAAAGATTATTGGCCGCTGTTTTTGATCCTGCTCGCCGCTCAACTGGTAAACAACTGGACCGGTCCTGTAGGTGTTGTACTGCAAGTGAGCAACAATGAAAAAATCTTTAATCGAATCACGATAATATCGGCGATATATCTCATTATATCAACATTTATCTTTGCAAAGTTTTTTGATATTTATATTATTGCAGTTAATATGATCGTGTACTTACTCATGATCAACCTAATGTCTTTATACGTTCAGAAAAAGAAGCTTGGAATACAACCCCATGCCGATCTTTTCAGAAAAATCCATGAATCCGATCACCCAAAAATACAATAGCTTAATTCGGTACGTTCTATGGCATGTACTCGCCAAAAAACTGAACTTGATTCACGTTGTTGAATATCCTAAATCGGGTGGGACCTGGTTGACGCAATTACTGTCTGATTACCTGGGGATATACTATCCGCGGAATGTTGTGCCAAAATTTAAACGTTCGGTTATTCACGGGCATTATGAGTACAGTAAAGCCTTTAATAAAACTATTTGTGTTATAAGGGATGGTAGAGATATTGCCGTTTCCTATTATCATCATATGCTTATCGGTAATGAAAAAATTCCGAAACGGATCACCGAGGAGAATAGAAAGAAACTGGGATTTAAGAACCCGGAAGATGTAAAAACCAATCTTCCGGAGTTTATCAGATATTTGAATGAAGACTACACCAAAAGGTTTAACAGGCATCGATGGAGTGATTTTATAGAATCGTACGCAAAAGAAGAGGACGTGCTTCTGGTGAAATATGAGGATATGTTGGCAGACACTAAAAGTGTACTCCTGAAATGCTTACAATTTCTCGGGGAAACGGAAATCGATAACGAGAAGCTTGAGCAAACCATCCGGAAATATTCTTTTAGAAATCAAACCAAACGCGAGGCTGGCGAAGAGAACAAGAAGAGCTTTTTGAGAAAGGGAATTTCAGGAGACTGGAAGAATTATTTCACCCCTGAGGCCGTCAAGGTTTTTAAACAGTATTCAGGAGAATGCCTGCTTGAGTTAGGATACGAAAGTTCATCAGATTGGGAAGTTCAACAAAACCAAACAGGGATAGATGGCTGATCGACATGTAATAATTTGCGGAACGAGCAAAGCAGCCACCACATCTGTTTTTGAATACCTGTCTGATCATCATGAGGTTTGCGGATCATACATTAAACAAACCAATTATTTCCTCGATAAGGAGGTTCAGAAAAAATTCGGGCTGGATTCAATATACCCCTACAAAGAAAATCCTGAGCAATATCTTCAGTTCTTTTCGCATGAGGATCACAGCAACAAAAAAGTATTGCTGGAGGCCTCACCAGATTATATGTACTTCGAAGACACAGCTAAAAAGATCAAGAAGTTTTCCGGGTCAAGGGAAGTAAAGCTCGTATTTCTGCTGCGGGATCCAGTGACCAGAATGAAGTCCTGGTTTAATTTCGGGAAACAACAAAATCTACTCGATGAAAAAGCAGATTTTAACACCTTCTACAAACAAAGCAAATTGTATAAGGATAAGGCCAACCTGTGTTTAATGGCTTACGAAACCGGGTTTTACAGCACATACCTTCCCGTTTATTTTGATCTTTTTGGCCATAAAAACGTGAACATTTACTTTTTTGAAGAACTCAATCATGACCCAAAGGCCTTTATGCAGCAGTTGTGCAGGGACCTTGATATCGATGAAAACTTTTACACGGACTATGGGTTTGATTATCACAATGAAACCATAAAGATCAAATCGAAGGCTATAGCAAATGTCTATGATAACCTGCGATCGTTTTATCTGAGAAAATTATATAAGGGACCCATCGGGATTGCCATTGGAGGAATTATAAAGAATACCATCAGTCCTATTTATAAACTGATCAACAGCGGTAAATTGACAAAACCTGAATTCGACGAGGAAAGTATCGGCCTGCTTAAACAGGATTATAAGAGCGAAAATGACAGGCTTCAGCAGCTTTTAAAAAAGAAGTTGCCATGGTAAAACTTAAGACCGGTATAT
>JABDPL010000215.1 GCA_013042825.1 Flavobacteriaceae bacterium
GCCAGCACCTTCAATAGTTGTTATTAGTCCGGGAACGGAGAAATCATCATCATAAGTAAAATAATAGCCATTGGAAACAAACTTTTCGTTGAAGATATTATTGACCAGGGCGGTCAGGACCACCGACTTAAAAATGGATCCCGGTTTAAACTCATAGGACGCATTGAGATCGTTTACGAAATAGCTATCGAGTTTTGATACCTCAGAATCGGTATTGCCCATGAATTGCTCCCCTACGAACTTGCTCAGGAAGCTCAGCTGAAGCCTGTCATCAGGTTGATAGACGATGGCATTCCCGGCAACCAGTTCAGGAGAGAAGGATATATTGGTCTTCCCTAAATCTACAAGCGCCCCATCGATGGAAGCAAATGTCTCCTTGTTTTTATTTGTGCTCAATGTCAGGTTTGGTTGTAAAACGAACTGACTACCAAGGGCAAGGCCGGCATCGATCTCAACACCCAGCCTGTAGCTTTCACCGCTGTTATTTCTTATCGGGTTTCCAACATCGTCAATGGCCCCTGTCAAAACCAATTGTTCATTATACAACATATAATACCCGTTCAGGCTTAACTGAAATCGTTCAGACATATGTCGCCAGCCCAATTCGAAATCGTTTAGCTGCTCAGGCCTGATATCGGGATTGCTTTCAAAATCTGTCCTGTTGGGTTCCCGGTTGGCCCTGGCATAAGAAAAGTAAAAACTGTTTTTATCATCCAGGGTATATGTCGCGCCTACTTTCGGATTGAAGAATTCATAAGACTCATCAACCTGAAGATTAACCCGGTCTGAGGTCAATCCATCGGTTTCGTAATTTACCAAACGGAGTTGAAGATCACCATATAATTGCCAGTTCTCGCCTACTTTTACAGTTGATTTTCCGAAGAAATTAAGATCGGATTTTTTGCCTACGCCATCATAATAGCGATCCCTGATCTCGGAATCACCTGCAAATTGCGCCCAGATGATCTCACCAAAATGATCGCCCTCGTAATAACTGTAAGACCCTCCAAAATCGATCTGGTAGTTTTCCTGTCTATGGTTGGCATGCGCATTGACCACATAAAAGTCATTATCCAACCATCTTCGACGGATAAGGTCGGTGGTATTCACTTCTTCTGAACCTATGATCACCGGATCCAAACCATAATCAACAAAGGATTGATCTTCTTTATATTGTTCAAAAAAACCCCGGCCGTAGGTATAATTCAATCCCAGATTAAATCTCCAGTTCGGGTTTATCCTCTGATTCCAATGCAATTGATAGTGATCCTGTTTGTAATTGTCTACTTCGTTATCATAAAACCTTATGTTACCCTCTTCATCGGTGTATAAACCGGAAGGATTGAAGGTGCGATCGCTTTCAAGGGTCTCGGCATCAATTCCATTCCAGGCCTGGTAGGTGATCTCCTGTCCACCAAAGACCAGGGCTTTTAATAAGGTGTTACCATAGATATAAGACCCCTGAAGAAAATAGGACTTGAGATCAGATTCCGCCCTATCGATATAACCGTCTGATTTGATCTGTGAAAGCCTTCCGGCTATCTCAATTCTGTCGTTGAGTAAACCGGTGCTAAATTTCAGGGTGTGTTTTCGTGTATTAAAACTTCCTAAGGAATTGGCCAGTTCCCCAAAAGCGGTCTCGGAAACGGCATCGGTAAGTATATTTATACTTGCACCAAATGCCCCGGCTCCGTTAGTTGAAGTTCCAACTCCGCGCTGAAGCTGCAGGCTTTCAACAGAGGATGCAAAATCCCCCAGGTTTACCCAGAAGGTTCCAAGAGATTCAGCATCGTTGTACGGGATACCGTTTATTGTAATATTGGTTGATTGCGGACTAACACCGCGCACCCTTATCCCGGTATAACCTACACCGGCCCCGGCATCGGAGGTAGTCACTACCGAAGGCAGGTAATTGAGCAAAATGGGAAGATCCTGACCCAGGTTGCGCTTCTTGAGCTCTTGCTTTTTTATATTGGAATGCGTTATGGGAGCGTCGGGCTTTACCCTGATTGCCGTTAGCAGTACTTCATCAAGAGTTTCTACTTTCGTGCTGTCTGTTTGCTTTTCCTGAGCATGACCATTAATAAACACAACCAGCAGACTAACAATCAGCAAATATTTTTTCATTCGAATTTATTTTGTCGAATAAAAAGGGGAATATCCGTTTTAACTATTGATTTTATTTTTTCAACACCATGCTGTGTTGAAGATTGATTTCCTAAACAGCGTTACCTGTTCGAGGTTCAATGGGTATGATCTCAGCCTGCCTGATTGTTCAGGATTGGGCACCCCTTTTTGAGAACGGAGCAAAGATACGAACTAAAAAACCATGCATACAAATTACGATACGGTAAATTCAGTTAACATCTGGCTTTTTCCGGTCTTCCTTTTTCGTTGACTGGCGCCGTTTAGCCTCCAATCTTTTTTCTTTAGCTTTTGCCGGCATCCTTGTCTTTTTCCGTTTTTTGGGTTTCTTCAGCCCGGTCTTGACGAGTTCAAGAAAGCGTTTAACGATGATCTCTCTGTTTCTGTGCTGATTTCGGGATTCATCGCACTGCAAAATCAACCTGCCGTCCTTTGTCATTCTGCTCTTAAAGGAATTCAGCAGTAATGTCTTTTCCTCTTCGGAAAGGGCTTCAGAAGCACTAAGATCAAAACTCAGTTCGATTTTTGAGGACACTTTATTGACATGCTGGCCGCCAGGGCCCGAACTTCGTATTGCTTTAAGAACCAATTCCTTTATGAGAAGACCGGTATCCATTTTTACCCGGTTTGATGCATAGGCTTGAACAGATCATTGACTGTCTTTACCGGGTTGAAGGTCTCCAAAGGGACCTCGACGAAAATGGTATTCCAAAAGGCCATACTACCATTCCATAGTCCGGGAAGCTCCAGGGCCTTCAGTGGCCGGCCTAAATGCGTTTTTTCGCTTATAAAGGCCGCGTTATGGTCGCAATATTCGCTGAGATCGAAACTTTCGCCTTTAAAATCCTTTAATCCGCACACCAGGTCTACCGGGTTAAAATGTGTTGAGGCTTTAAAAATTTTAAGCTGATCGGGGCTTGTTTTATCTACCTGGGAAGCTTCGATTATCTGAAGAGAGATCCGGTTATTATCATCGATTGTCCAAAACGGCCCTCCGCCGGGTTCCCCTTCATTCTTAACCATTCCACAGACGCGTATTGGGCGATTCAATTGGTGGAATAACCA
>JABDPL010000216.1 GCA_013042825.1 Flavobacteriaceae bacterium
GCTTCGAAAAGTTCATCGAGTGTCCCGAATCCGCCAGGCATGACAACAAAACCCTGAGAATATTTTACGAACATAACCTTTCGAACAAAGAAATAATCGAAATCCAGGTTTTTATCTGAATCGATATAGGGATTATCATGTTGCTCGAATGGCAGATCAATATTCAATCCGACGGATGTACCTGAGGCCAAATGAGCGCCTTTATTCCCGGCTTCCATGATTCCTGGCCCGCCTCCTGTAATCACGCCATAGCCTGCCTCAACGATGGCCTTGGCGATATCTGCCGCTAACTTATAATATTTATGATCGGGTTTGGTTCGTGCTGAACCAAAAATAGAAACACATGGGCCGATCAGGCTCATCTTTTCAAAACCATCGACAAATTCACCCATGATCTTGAATATAGCCCAGGAGTCATTGGTTTTGATTTCATTCCATGCTTTAGCGTGTGGATCTCTTCGCATAATATTTTCTAGTTTAATTCTTTTTTGAGGAAGTGGGCCGTGTAGCTTGTTTTATGCTTTATAACCTGTTCCGGAGTTCCCTCAACTATTATTTGTCCGCCATTTTTGCCGCCTTCAGCACCGATATCGATTATATGATCTACCATTTTGATCACATCCATATTATGCTCGATTATCACGACGGTATTTCCTTTATCAACCAGTTTGTTCAAAACGATCATCAATACCCTGATATCCTCAAAATGCAAGCCTGTAGTAGGTTCATCAAGGATATAAAAAGTATTGCCGGTATCTTTCTTCGATAATTCGGTGGCGAGTTTGATACGCTGGGCCTCGCCGCCGGATAGGGTAGTGCTTTGCTGACCCAGGGTAATATAGCCTAATCCTACATCCTGAATGGTCTTTAACTTTCGATGTATCTTCGGAATATGCTCGAAGAAGCTCACGCTCTCCTCGATGGTCATATTTAGAACATCGCTTATCGATTTGCCCTTATAACGGATCTCCAGGGTCTCGCGGTTGAAGCGCTTGCCTTGGCACATTTCACATTCAACATAGACATCAGGAAGGAAATTCATCTCGATAACTTTGAGTCCGCCTCCCTTACAGGTCTCACATCGTCCGCCTGTTACATTAAAACTGAAACGCCCGGGTTTATATCCCCTGATCATGGCTTCAGGGATTTTAGAGAACAAACTTCTGATTTCACTAAAGACCCCGGTATAAGTAGCCGGATTGCTTCGCGGTGTGCGGCCAATAGGTGATTGGTTGATGTCGATAACTTTGTCGATATGCTTTAAGCCGTCAATACGCTTATATGGCAGGGGACTCATTACCCCATTGAAATAGTGATTATTCAAAATAGGGTAGAGGGTTTCGTTTATCAGGGAAGACTTTCCGCTACCCGATACACCTGTAACACCAATCATTTTCCCCAGTGGAATCTTTATGCTGACATCCTTCAGGTTGTTTCCGGTGCAACCACTCAGAAGTAAATATTTTCCGTTACCCTTGCGTCTTTTCCCAGGCACCTCGATAGACTTGTTGCCATTTAGATAATCTGCAGTGAGTGTGTCATGTTTCATCAATTCATCAACATCCCCTTCACTTATGATCTTTCCACCGTGAATTCCGGCCTCCGGGCCGATATCGATGATATGATCGGCATGCTCTATCATTTCCTTGTCATGCTCAACAACAATCACGGAATTGCCGATATCGCGAAGTGATTCCAGTGATTGAATCAGTTTTTTGTTATCCCGCTGATGCAATCCGATACTCGGTTCATCCAATATGTATAATACGCCCACGAGCTGAGAACCGATTTGGGTAGCGAGACGGATACGTTGTGCCTCCCCACCTGACAATGATTTTGAGCTTCTGTCGAGGGTGAGGTAATTGAGACCTACGTCAAGAAGAAACTTCAGGCGTGCATTTATTTCCTTCACGATCTCCGATGCGATAGCATTTTGTTTTTCGCTAAGTTGGTCAGGTAGTTGCTCAAACCACTTTGCCAGGTCAATGATGTCCATATGTGCCAGGTCGGAAATACTCTGGCCGTTGACCTTAAAATACAGGGATTCTTTCTTCAGGCGTGAACCGCCACAAACGTCACAGTCAACCTTATCCATGTAGTTTCGGGCCCAACGCCTGATCGACCTGGAATCCGCAGACCGGTACTGGTTTTCAATAAAGTTTGCAATACCTTCAAAATCTATGGTATACTCGCGTGTGACCCCCAGTGTTTTGCTGGCAACTGAAAATTTTTCCTTCCCACCGTAAAGGATCATGTCAAGGGCCCCCTCAGGAATGGTGTTTATAGGATCACCCAGATTAAATTCAAACCTTTGGGCGATAGTCTCAAGCTGTTTGAATATCCAGGTATTTTTTTGAGGTCCCTGAGGTGCCAGGCCACCGCTTCTAATCGATACACTGGCGTCGGGAATGATCTTTTTGATATTTACCTTGTGCAGACTGCCAATACCGTTGCAATTGAAACAGGCACCTTTGGGAGAGTTGAACGAGAAATTATTGGGCTCGGGATTAGGATAGGAAATGCCTGAGGACGGGCACATTAAATTTCTGGAGAAATAACGGACTTTAGCGGTCTCATCATCGATTACCATAAGGACGTTATCACCGTGATACATGGCGGTATTGATGCTCTCCATCATTCTGTTGTCCTTATCGATCTTATCATCGATTTTCAAACGGTCTATAACGATCTCGATATCATGTGTTTTGTAACGATCGAGTTTCATCCCGGGTACGATCTCCCTGATTTCCCCGTCGGCCCTTACCTTCACGAATCCCTGTTTACCGATCTGTTCAAAAAGTTCCCGGTAGTGTCCTTTCCTGGAACGGATCACAGGTGCCAGGATCAAGATCCTTTGTCCGGAAAAACTATCTGTGATAAGCTCTTTGATCTGTTCATCGCTGTAACTCACCATTTTTTCGCCGGTATTATAACTAAAGGCATCACTGCATCTGGCAAATAAAAGCCTAAGAAAATCATAGATCTCCGTAATGGTTCCAACGGTTGATCTCGGTGATTTGCTGGTGGTTTTCTGCTCGATCGCAATCACCGGTGAAAGCCCGTCGATCTTATCAACATCAGGTCTTTCCAATCCCCCTAGAAATTGCCGTGCATAAGCTGAAAAGG
Organism: Flavobacteriaceae bacterium; assembly: GCA_013042825.1. Taxonomy (GTDB): domain Bacteria; phylum Bacteroidota; class Bacteroidia; order Flavobacteriales; family Flavobacteriaceae; genus SHLJ01. The sequence goes on from JABDPL010000216.1 coordinate 3,127, forward strand.
TCTCGATATATCTGCGCTGGCCTTCTGCGTATATTGTGTCGAAAGCCAATGAGGACTTTCCACTTCCCGATAGTCCGGTTATGACCACGAGTTTTTCCCTTGGAATGCTTACGTCAATGTTCTTAAGGTTATGAACACGGGCGCCTTTTACTTCAATATGTTCCTCGAAATTGGTCATGTTTTCGCAAAGTTGCAAAGGTAAAGGATTTGACCGGAAAAAAGAAGGTAATCAGATGGTTGAAAAGGAAGTTAACAAAGAATTTATCAACAGTTCATATTTTCAAAAGACTTTATTTCAGACCCTTGACCTCTCCCATGCTCAAGGTTAAGAAAAGCAGCCGGTGTTTATCGGGCAGGCGAGCGCCACTAGCTGTCTGTATCCAGCTGTCCCATGAGGCTTTCATTCCGGGAACGGGTATAACGGATGTCCACATCTTAAAGGCATAAGGTTCACCCGAATCCTTCAGCAACCACAAGTATGAATCTCCCGGAGTAGTTCCACCTTTGGTATAGGTAACAAGCAAGGCCTCACTACCATCCGGCCGTTTTATCAACTGCCGAATAACACCCTCATCAAAAACTTTGTAGGGTGCGACCAGCCAAAACGAATCGTTGTTAAAATAAGCTTTGGCCTTTTCGATGAGTTCTTCGGCCGGTTTGTCGTAAACTGCAAAGTTGTGTACGTAAACTTTATCAGGAATATTATCGTTAAACGAGAGAATAACCTTGTAGTCCTGCCAGTTCACTTCACAGGTGTTATTTACCCGATCCCAGTTATAATGATTCCTGTTCCTGAACGTCCACTCCAGGTAATCGGTATTTTGATAGGCATCATGATCAAGGGTATTCAGCATTTTCATGGCCAGCTCATCGGCTGGTTCACCCGTAATTCCCGTGGGAATCTCCTCGCTGTATTTCAGGTAAGCATAAGCAAAAATACCAACAGAAATAAGAATTAGTGCGAGAACGATATGCGTTAATAACCGCAATATTTTAACCATAACGTTATATTATATTCCTGATGGCCTCTCGTTTGCTCAAAGGCTTTAGGTCATGTGAATTTACAAAATTTAGAACGTCTTCCGGATTAATCCTCGCATATTCCCTCAAAGCCCAACCAATGGCTTTTTGAAGAAAAAACTCTTTAGAATCACTAAATTTCTGGCACTGATTAAAAAGCAAGGATTTGTCGGTATTATTCTTGTAACCCAGCTGAAATAGAATGGTGCTTCGCTTTAGCCAAAGATCGTTTGAATTAGAATAACGCTCCAGGACAGCTTCTACCAAATCGGGAAATTGCTTAAGAAAGGAACCCAAAATGTGCTTGGCGATGTAATCAACGGTATCCCACCAAGAATTCGTGCAAATCAAGAACTCGATCTGCTTTAAATCTTGCCTTTCAAACCTATTCTCTGCAAAGCTGAAAAATATTTCCATCGCGCAAAGGTGCAATTCTCGCTGTGGATACTGGTAAAGTGCTTCGACTATCGACCGGAAATCGTTCCGGACCTCTGATCTGTTTTCGATGATTACTTCCCTTAGAATCCTACGCCTTTCGGTAGCTTTTATTCCGAAGAAATCAAACTTATTACGCATATAGGCCTTCATGTGAAATGCATTTTCCGCATTCCGGTGAAGGTCAAAAGCCTTTATAAGATCTTCAATAAACATGGGAAACGGACTAGAAACCAACAGCTGTATCATCACCGCGATAGTCGGCGCCACCTTCCATGTTTCCTCCGGGCAAAACAAGAATGCCATTTACCTTGCCTAGAATGCTATTCTCCCGCTCCAGAATATCGTATCCTTTTAATTTCAATTGCTCCTTTAATTCTTCAGGGAATTTGCCGGGTTCAAACATTATCAGATCAGGCAGCCACTGGTGATGAAAGCGCGGGGCATCGACGGCTTCCTGCATACCCATTTGAAATTCATGGACATTCAAAATCGTTTGAAGCACAGATGTTATAATAGTAGAGCCACCCGGGGTCCCTACTACCATATACAGAGCATCATCCTTTTCAACAATAGTTGGTGTCATGGAACTCAACATGCGTTTTTCCGGAGCGATGCTATTGGCTTCTGCGCCAATTAGTCCGAACATATTGGGTACTCCCGGCTTACTGCTGAAATCATCCATCTCGTTATTAAGGAAAAAACCGAGTTCAGGACAATAGAGTTTCCCACCATAACCCCCATTTAGTGTGGTGGTGACCGACACCGCATTCCCGAACTGGTCTACGATGGAATAATGCGTGGTTTCGGCACTCTCCAAAACCATAACCTGGCCATGTTTAATCGATTCTGAAGGTGTTGCAGCCCTGAAACTGAAATCGCTCATGCGTCTTTCCAGATAGGAACCAGACAGGATCTCTTCAGTTGGGATATCAACAAAATCCGGATCACCCAGGTAATAGCTACGGTCGGCATATGCCCGGCGTTCGGCCTCGGTGATCACCTGAACAGCCTTCAGGCTATTGTGCCCCATCTCGTCAAGATCAAAGGGCTCTATCATGTTCATGATTTGTGCCAGGCAAACCCCACCACTGGACGGTGGCGACATGGATATGATCCTGAGATCATCATAATCAAAGACCACGGGATCCCGCCATTTGGCCTCATAACGATCCAGGTCTTCCATGTTGATGATCCCGCCATGATCCTGGATAAAATCAACTAGGGTCCTGGCAGTTTCACCCCTGTAAAACTCGTCTTTGCCATTCAGCAGGATGCGTTCAAGCGTATTTGCAAGTTCCGGATATTTTATGGTGTCTCCAGATTTCCAGTCTCTTTCCAGGGGAATGGTATCACGGTTGACCTTTCGAAAAGCGTCCTTGTAACCATTCAAACGTTTCTCCTGCTTCTGCGTGACCACAACACCGGTTTTGGCCAGTTCGATTACCGGTTTAAGAAGAACCTGAACAGGAAGGGTTCCAAAGCGCTGGTGCACGGCAAAAACGCCGGCCACCGTTCCGGGAACACCAATAGCCATGGCCCCATAAGTGCTTTTTTCCGGTATGATATTATCGGCTTCATCCAGGTACATGTCTCTATGCGCTTCCAAAGGAGCCTTTTCGCGATAATCGATTGCCCCGATCTCACCGTCCTTATCACGATACACCATAAATCCGCCACCGCCCAGGTTACCGGCAAAGGGATAGGCTACCGCCAATGCCATTTCGGTAGCAAACATGGCATCGAAAGCATTTCCACCTTGTTTAAGAATATCGCGCCCTATTCGTGAGGCTTCAACCCTTGCGGAAACAACCATGGCCTCTTCGGTTATTAATCCGCGCTCTACAGTGCGCTCAACTGAAAGGTCAGGTGCCTGTCTACAACCTGAAAGGACGATAAAGCTGAATATGAAAATAAAAATTGATCGCATAGACATATGTTTACTGGTTTATTGAAAGTGCTTTAAGTTGTTCTGAGGAAAATTGAATCAGTTCATCAAAGAATTCGGTGAATTCATGTTCGAAATCATGATAAAACGTTTTCAACTCGTCAATGGCGTGATTCATTTGTGAGCGGTTCCGTGTACGCCTGTTCATGCCGTCTAAAACCCGGCTGATGCCATCTATCGTTGAATAACTGAGCAACCAGTTATCGGCTATCATGAATGGAACCATACGTTGTGCCCTGAGCGGGAGCAACTCGAAATGTCGCTCGACCGAATCATAGAATTCATCAACGTATTGCTCCAGTCCGATTTTTGAATAGGTATCCCAATTCTTTGCCAGGAAATGGTCGTAAAGGATATCGACGATTACCCCGGAATAGTGACCATATCTGCTGAACAGTCGGCTCTTACTCTTCCTAAATGTACTGTGGACATCGGTATAACTGTCGATTGCGCGGTGGAGCAGTACACCGGTTTTGACATCGGGTTGATATCGCTCATATTCTTTGCCTTTAATACCGTCGGCCATGAAATTCCCGATGGTCACGAGTTCATTGTCCCCTGAAAGATAAATATGAGCAAGAAAATTCATGTTGTAAAAATATGTAATTTAGTTTCATAAAATCCAATGCTTGAATAGACTGCCCAATTTAGATGTGCTCAGGTTCTTTCTGGCTTCAGCAGTTGTCTTGTTCCATATTCCGAAATTAAGTCGCAATCAGGGGCTTCCATTTTACGATGAATTACCGATATTTCACAGGGGTCATGAGGCTGTTTATATGTTCTTTGTTTTGAGTGGTTTTCTGATAATACAGCTTATTTACAGGGCAAAACTCAAGCATGTTTTCTCCATAAGAAAATTTTACATGCGCCGGATTTTACGAATTTTCCCGTTGTATTATTTGATCCTGATCTTTGGTTTCACCTTCTATAATTTCATCTTGCCCCAGCTAAATATCGATTTCGATATCCGTTATGAGTTGTGGGAAGGGATATTACTTACGGTTTTTTTCCTGCCAAACGTTTTTTCGAAATTGTATTCGCCCGGAGGCATACTTGAGATTCTCTGGTCGATAGGAATTGAAGAGCAGTTCTACCTGATGATCGCGCCCCTGCTTTATTTCGTGAGAAATCGCTATGTGCTCATCGTACTGGGCGCACTAACAACGGTGTATTTTGTTATTTTTCATTTGGAAGGTATAGAGGTGCTCAGGAAATTCCGCTTCGTCTTCTTCTTTATTTTTTCAGGCGGACTGATCGGTATTCTGGAAATGCGCAAGTCGCTTGAATTTATGAAACGAGGTAAGATCATACCAGTAATCGTTGTTCTGCTCACCGCACTTTTCTTTTTCACCGATCTCCTGGTTATCAAAACCTTATGGATGAAGCATCTTCTGTTATCGGTTTTGTTTTCCTTTTTTATTCACAGCCTGAGTTATAACAATTTAGGTATCGGGATAACCAACAAGCTTTTGAATTACCTGGGAACCATATCCTATGGGATTTATATGTATCATATCATAGCACTGAATACCGTGGTATTCCTGTTCCTGAAAATTGAAAACCTCGGAATTTTTAATGATACGTTTACAGTGATTACAATAAATATTCTGACTTTTGCAGTGACGATTTTTATATCGCATTTGTCATATAAGTATTTCGAATCGTATTTCCTTAATCTGAAAAGCAAGTATAGAACATGACCTTAATAAAATCTATTTCCGGGATACGCGGAACCATCGGTGGAGGCGTAGGCGAGAATTTAACCCCGGTTGATGCCGTAAATTACGCTGCTGCATATGGAACCTGGATCAAGATGCATCGCAGGAAAGAACATTATAAGGTTGTTGTGGGACGGGATGCCAGGATATCAGGAGAGATGATTCAAAACCTGGTCATGCAGACTTTGGTAGGCCTTGGGTTTCATGTGGTCGATGTTGGGTTGTCAACTACCCCTACTGTTGAAATGGCGGTTCCCATGGAACATGCCGATGGTGGTATTATTCTCACTGCCAGTCACAATCCAAGGCAGTGGAATGCCCTGAAATTGCTCAATCCCAAAGGAGAATTTCTCAGTGCTGCTGACGGGCAGATGGTTCTTGATATTGCCGATGCCATGGATTTTGAGTTTTCCGAAGTCGATGATTTGGGTAGAATCAGCCTGAATCAGGCCTATATCGAACTACATATTGATGAAATTCTCGATTTACCTCTGGTGAATAAGGAAGCCATAGAACAGGCAAATTTCAAAGTGGTTGTCGATGGTGTGAATTCCACCGGAGGCATAGCCATTCCGAGGTTACTCGAGCGCCTTGGCGTGCACGCGGTGAAGCTTTTTTGCGATCCTACGGGTGAGTTCCCCCATAATCCTGAGCCTCTGAAGGAGCACCTAACCGATCTGTCTGAAGCAGTGGTTAAAGAAAGAGCAGAGCTGGGTATTGTAGTTGATCCCGATGTGGATCGCCTGGCGTTTATATGCCATGATGGTGAAATGTTTGGTGAGGAGTATACCCTGGTGGCATGCGCCGATTATATTTTGAGCAAAAAACCTGGTAAAACAGTTAGTAATATGAGCTCTTCAAGGGCCTTGAGGGATGTAACCCGGTCTTATAACCAGGATTATCATGCCAGTGCTGTAGGGGAAGTTAACGTGGTTGAATTGATGAAGGAGACCAATGCGGTTATCGGAGGTGAGGGCAATGGCGGGGTCATCTACCCCGAACTACATTATGGCCGTGATGCGCTTGTGGGTGTGGCCTTATTCCTCAGTCTGCTTGCAGAACGCCGTTTAACGGCCAGGGATTTACGGGACAGCTATCCCTCTTATTACATGAGTAAGAAAAAGATCGAACTCACACCGGAACTGGATGTAGACGGTATTTTAAAGACCCTGGCAGACCGGTACTCGAAGGAGGAGTTCTCAACCGTTGATGGCTTGAAAATTGATTTCGAGGATCACTGGGTACATCTTCGCAAGAGCAATACCGAACCCATTATCCGTATTTATTCGGAAGCCGGGTCTCAGGCTCAGGCAGATGAGGTCGCCATGAATTTCATCGAGGAAATACAACGACTTGTCAATATTTAGTATTTTTGCGGAATCAATGTTCAACTGAAAATGATCACGACCCAAACGGCAACGGAAAGGCGATCGGAACTGGAAGCCTATTTCAAACAATTCCGGGACAATATCATAGGTATTGACCAGGAGTTTGAATCGCCGTATGGCAAAAAACGTATCGTTTATACAGACTGGACGGCTTCGGGACGATTATACAGGCCGATTGAAGACAGGATCCTGGAGGAATTCGGCCCTTATGTGGCGAATACGCATACCGAAACTACAGAATCGGGTACAGCCATGACCCTGGCCTATCACAAGGCCAAGGATATCATAAAAGGACATGTGAACTGTGATGATGACAACGTGCTGATCGTTTCCGGAACCGGTATGACCGGTGTGGTGAATAAGTTTCAGAGAATCCTCGGATTGAAGATCCCTGAGAATCTTGAAAAATATACCGAAATACCTGAGGAGATCAGGCCTGTTGTATTCATAACCCACATGGAACATCACAGCAACCAGACCTCGTGGCTGGAGACCATGTGTAAGGTAGAAGTTATTCCCCCGGGACCTGAGGGGCTTTTTAGTATAGATAATCTCAAGGCTCTATTAAACAAGTATAAGGATCATAC
>JABDPL010000220.1 GCA_013042825.1 Flavobacteriaceae bacterium
GCAAGTGAGTGTTCATGCAAGATTATTACAAATCTTCTCATTAAATCTCGAGGCCTTCGTGAACGATCTCAAGGCAGGAGGAACATTCAAGGATACATTGATCCTGGTCTTTTCTGAATTCGGAAGGCGGTTAAAACAGAACGCGGCCGCAGGAACAGATCACGGCGCTGCTAACAACGTATTTGTTATCGGTGAAAACCTCAAAAAACCGGGAATTTATAATCCCATGGATGATTTGATAAATCTTGATGAAATCGGAGATATCAGGTATAAAATCGATTTTCGTTCGATTTATTCCAGTATTCTCAACCAATGGATGGAGGTTGATGATAAATCAATCCTCGATTCTACATTTGATCGGTTAGACTTCATTTAAGGGGTCGTTTATTGAAATTGATCGATAAAATCTTTGACTTGATAGAATAATTTTGGGAAATTTATTGATATCAGCAATTAATGATTACATTTAATCAGCTATTAACCAATATTTTAAAAAAAAATGAGATCATTTTTCCAAATTTTAACAATTGCTGCTTTTATCGCATTCTATGGATGTAACGTTGAAAGCGTTTCAGAGCCGGAGATCGGTATTGAAAATCAAGAAAGAAGTACAAAAGGTTGTGAAACAGCCTTTGCATATACTGAAGACGGCTGTTTCGATCAGTATGGATTCAATCGCTGGGGTTGGACATTAGGCCCTTTGTCTGAAGGCTATGTAGGCGACTTCGATATATATGCAGGAGCCGGTAAATGCGATATCGGTAAAGGCATGCTCGTAGGTACGCTTGAGGTTGACTACACCGATGGCACCCTAACTGTTGAGTACAAAGCAAATCCAGGTTATGGATGGTTTGAAACCCATCTGTATGTGGGTAGTGAGCCAATACCAAGCCATCCGAAAAATGGCAAACCGACTGTTGCACCAGGCCAGTATGGTAACCAGAATGAGATTTCCGAAGGAGCTTCTACTGACAGCTATGTAATTGATGGTCTTTCCGGTGATATCTATATTATCGCACATGCTGTGGTATGTGAGTTTGAAGAATGTGAGGTAGATCCTGGCACACTTAAAGCTGCAGCTGATAAAGTTTGTTTAAAAGACGGATTTGCAACACTAGAAGCCTACCCTGATGGAAATGCGGTTGTTCCTGATGGATATCAAGTATTATATGTGTTGACTCAAGGTGCTGAGTTGGTGATTATAGGAGTAAATACCGATCCTATTTTTGAGGTAGATGCTGTAGGTTTATACACCATACATACTTTGGTATATGACCCAGCTACTTTAGATCTCGGAATTGTAGTTCCTGGAGTTACAACAGGATTTGATGTGTTTGGACTTCTTATCGCTGGCGGTGGAGATATTTGTGCTGGCCTAGACGTGGCAGGAGCACCGATTTTAGTTGAAAAATGTGACTGATTTAAAATCTGTATATAAAAAAAGGCGCGTTCTAAAAAACGCGCCTTTTTTAGTTGTATTTCACTTTTCGAAGAATCCGTGCAGCTTCCTTATACGATGACCAGGTTTCCCAACTATGTTTTTTAAGAAAAGGTCTGGCAATTCTCAATTTGTTGATCGCCTCGTCAAATCCGTTAAAATAACATATGAGATAAGTAACCGATAAATTTCGGAGGTCCCGCTCTTCATCAGGTCTTAAGGGAATTTCAGATTTCAGCTTATTGAGCAGGGCGTTATTGGCATTGTAAATATGGTACAATATCTTCTTGCTGTATTCAGGCGGTTCAAAGAGTAAGGTTGTGTCTATGTTGTAATTGGCATTGTCATCAAAGCTTATAATGGTTTCTTCCAGGCGGAAGTACTTGTCCTGATTCTGTAGTCCTAAATTCACGTATTCAATGATCTTGAATGAGTTATCATCGAACTTTATCGATACTTCATCAAGAGCCGAATAGAACAGTCGTACCTGTTCGTTTATGAGTTCGATGTCAACCCTTGAGTAAAAAACCTCCTCACCAACTTCCTTCTTTTGCCCCGCCCAGCAAACCACGAAATACTCTTTGAATACCTGATATCTCGGGCTGTAGTCTTTCCGCATATTCATAAAGTCGAATACCCCGTCCAATGTATATTTTATATTGTTTTGGGCATGACTCTCTATAGAACTGACTATTTGTGAATTGACGTCTCGTATCTCAATATCAAATACCTTCGGAACACTCATGCTACCTTCTCGCAGAAAGACCGAGCCGCCGTAATATTTCCAGATATTGCGCCTTAAGGAGGTGATCTTTCCCTTAGATTTTGCCCTTACGGTGACGAGTCCCACAACTTTGTCATCAGGTAAATGTGGAAAGGGAATGTTTTCATACTGAACAATTGGGGGATTGCTCAGATAGGCATTGATCAGGTTTTGAATTTTACTGTCATCGAAGAAATCGACCCCAACAATTTTGTTGTCCTCATCTTCAACCCCGATAACGATATATGAGTTGTTCTCAGGGTTGCTGTTTGACAACGCACAGATATGCTTCAGGAATTTAGCCTTTCCTTCTTTCTGGCTAATATCTATCTTCCGCTTTTTGTCGTAAAAGCTGTTTTCATCGTTGTGGGCTAGCAGGTTTTTTATAAGCAGGCGTTTGTTGATCATCAGTCACTCTTTTTCACGGTAACACTGTTGGCCTGGGCGGTTGGAAAGACCAACAGATCGGCAATGGTCACATGTGGTGGTCTTGTCAGGGTAAAATGGATAATATCGGCAATGTCTTCAGGCTGAAGCGCCTTGTAGCCCTGATAAACCGTATTGGCTTTGGGATCGCCCTTAAAGCGCACTTCGGAAAACTCGGTTTCAACCAGGCCAGGATTGATCGCTGACACCTTAATATCGTACGGATTCAGGTCTATTCGCATGCCGTCGGTTATTGCAATTACGGCATGCTTGCTAGCGCAATACACATTTCCCCTGGGATAAACTTCCTTTCCCGCAGATGATCCTATATTGATGATATGTCCGGACTTTCGTTCTACCATCTGCGGAATAATAGCCTTGCTGACATAGAGCAGGCCTTTTACATTGATATCCATCATGGCATCCCAGTCGTCAACACTGCCTTCATTCACAGGATCCAATCCATGGGCATTCCCCGCATTATTTATCAGTATGTCAACTTTTTTAAATGATTTGGGCAAGGATTCAATGGCATTAAAAACAGCAGTTTTGTCGCGTACATCAAATTTTAAGGTATGCACATCGGTCTCCTTTGCCAGTTCCTGTTTTAATTGATCAAGCCTGCCTTTGCGCCTGCCGCATATAATCAGCCGGAAACCATTTCTGGCAAGATTTCTGGCAGTTGCCATGCCAATTCCGCTTGTCGCACCTGTTATAAAAGCCGTTCTTTTCATATGCTATCTCTGATGTGTGTTTATGGTACCTTATGTCCCTGACTCGCTACCAGTAATGAAAACCAATCCTCAAGATCAAGATCTATAGACACAGCACCTATCGCTCTTTTAAGACGATCGGGATTTGTCGTGCCGACAACCGGATGAACGTCAGCCGGGTGTTTTAATATCCAGGCAAGGGCCAATTGGTCTTCTGTTGCATCGTATTTGTCTAATAAAGGTTCCATGGCAGCATGTATCCGTTCGGTCTGCTCATTGTCATTTCTGAATAACGTTCCAAGGGGAGACCAGGCCATGGGAATCATTTTCTTAATCATCACCTGATCTAATGTGCCATCGTGCATGGCCTCGAATTGTGTGATGGAGAATTCTACCTGATTGACCATCACCGGAACTTCACTTGAGATTAAATCAACCTGCGAAGGAGTGAAGTTTGAAACACCAAAATCGATGATCTTGCCCTCTTGAGCAAGCTTTGCAATAGCCTCCATGACTTCCTGCGGATGCATCAGCGGGCTCGGTCGATGCAATAGGAACAGATCGAGATAATCGGTTTGAAGGTATTTCAATGAGGCCTCTGCCGATTCAATGATATAGTCTTTTGAATAGTCATAATGCTTAACGGTATTAGGCCTTCTATCGCAAATATATTGAATACCACATTTCGAGATGAGGCGCAGATGATCCCTCGAAATACCGCTTTTCGAGAAGGCATGCCCAAAGGCTTCTTCGGTGGTGTAGCCGCCGTAGATGTCGGCATGGTCAAATGAATTGATCCCAAGGTCAAGACAATGGTTTAGAAGGGATATCATCCCTGCTCTATCCATTTCCTTTCCCCATTTGCCCCATGTCATGGTCCCGGAAATGATTCTGGAAAATTTTGGTCGACTCATCATCCTGATTTTTCACTTTAAAATTAGCATATCAAATGCTTATAAAGTCTTTTAAACACTGGTTTTTTTAACCAATTATTAACAGCGGCACATCGATAATTTTAACAATTTGCGAAGGTTAACTAAGAGCGTTAATTTCATCACCTAAATATTCAGTAATGATAGAGGAACAACAGACGATTGATATTCAGCAGATAAATGAAAAAATAGAGAAAGAAAGTGCTTTTATAGACCTGCTTACTCTGGAGATGAATAAAGTAATCGTAGGTCAGAGACACATGATTGAACGGTTGTTCATCGGCCTGCTGGGGCAGGGTCATATCCTGTTGGAAGGCGTACCAGGGCTGGCCAAGACCCTTGCGATTAATACGCTTTCTCAAGCCGTTGACGGCAGTTTCAGCAGGATTCAGTTTACACCGGATCTCTTGCCGGCAGATGTTGTTGGGACCCTTATTTACAACATGAAGCAGAATGATTTTTCGATAAAAAAAGGGCCCATATTTGCCAACTTCGTGTTAGCTGACGAAATAAACAGGGCTCCGGCTAAAGTGCAATCAGCCTTATTGGAGGCCATGCAGGAGAAACAGGTCACTATCGGTGATGAGACTTTTATCCTTGACAAACCCTTCCTTGTAATGGCCACACAAAATCCCATAGAACAGGAAGGAACCTATCCCTTACCAGAGGCACAGGTTGACCGGTTTATGTTGAAAACGGTTATCGATTACCCGCAAATGGAAGAGGAACAACTTATCGTTCGCTCTAACCTGCGGTCGAATTATGAAACCGTCAATCCGGTGGTCTCCCTTGAACAAATACTATCTGCCCAGGCAGTTGTTCGAGGGGTTTATATGGATGAGAAAATAGAACGCTATATACTGGATATTGTGTTTGCCACACGATATCCTGAAAAGTATAAACTGGCAGGTCTACAACCCCTTATTTCATTCGGTGCTTCGCCCAGGGGAAGTATCAACCTGGCACTTGCAGCAAAATGCTATGCTTTCATCAAGCATAGAGGTTATGTTATTCCTGAAGATGTCAGGGCAGTTGTTCATGACGTCCTGCGGCATCGCATTGGCATTACTTATGAAGCCGAAGCTGAAAACGTAACCAGCGAAGATATAATCAATAAAATAGTTAACGAGATCGAAGTACCATAGAGAGCGATTGGTTCTACCTGATTAAATGCTAGTTGAATCCTGCTATGGATACGAAGGAATTACTTAAGCGAGTTCGAAAGATCGAAATAAAGACCAGGCGTCTTTCAGATCATATATTCGGGGGGGAATACCACTCAACCTTTAAAGGACGTGGTATGACTTTCAGTGAGGTGCGTCAGTACCAGTATGGTGACGATGTTCGATCTATCGACTGGAATGTCACGGCGCGCTATAATGAACCCTTTGTAAAGGTTTTTGAAGAAGAGCGCGAACTAACCATGATGTTGATGGTTGATGTCTCCGGATCTGAACTCTTCGGTACGGTAAAGCGGTTCAAGAAAGAAATTATAACGGAGATTGCGGCTACGCTTGCGTTTTCCGCTACCCAGAATAATGATAAAATCGGTTTGATACTCTTTTCAGATATAATCGAATTATACATACCCCCGAAGAAAGGAAGATCTCATGTTCTCAGGATAATCAGGGAATTGATCGAATTTGAACCCAAAAGCCGAAATACGGATATCACACATGCATTGAAATTCCTGTCGAATGTTCAAAAGAAACGGGCCATCGTCTTTATGATGTCAGATTTTATTACCGATGATTATAAACATGACCTGAAGATCGGGGCTAAGCGGCATGACGTAACCGGTATTAGGGTTTATGATCGCCATGAAGAAAGTATCCCGAACCTGGGTATGGTCAATATGCTTGATGAGGAAACCGGAGAATATATGCTGGTGAATACCGCCTCAAAAAAGATGCGTCGGAATTACTCCCAATACTATAGCGAGCGTGTGAACTATTTCAAGGACAGTTTTGCAAAATCAGGTGCCGGGGCCATCAATTGCCGGGTTGATGAAAGTTATGTGAAGAAACTATTGGGTTATTTCAAACAAAGAGGCTGATATGATCGTCGGAGATTTACATATGAAAATGAAAGACCTGATGATGCTCCTGGTATTGTTGCTTCTTCCATTTGCGATGGCCTCTCAAGTGCAGACCACTATCGATTCTACAAGTATCAGGATCGGTGAACAGATCACTTATGAAATGCAGGTTGAGGCAGACTCGGCCGAAGTAGTGCTCTTTCCAGAAGGTCAAACCTTCATGCCCCTGGAAGTTATCGAATCATTCAAGGTTGATACTCTCAGAGAAAATGAGAAACTCCGACTGATCAAGCGCTATGGCCTGACCCAGTTCGATTCGGGGCGATATGTCATCCCGAGACAAAGGATTTTAATTGGAGGGCGTCCCGTACTGTCAGATTCTTTTGCTATCGAAATAAGCGGAATAGCAGTAGACACCACCAAGCAGAAGTTATACGATATAAAACCCATTATCCTTGTCGATAAAGGTCCATCAAATTGGTGGAAATACCTTCTGATCGTCCTGTTTCTCTTGGCCGTAGCGGGATTTTTGCTGTATTGGTTTGTTTGGCGAAAAAAGGGGATGACCCTGGAAGAAAAAATAGCTATTCTGCCACCATATGAAAGGGCAAAACTCGCCCTTCAGGAACTCGATAAGGCCCAGTACCTGGAGCAGGATGAGATCAAAGCTTTCTATTCCGACCTGACACTCATCATCAGAAAATATCTCGATGAAAAGGTATATGATCATTCCCTCGAGAGTACTACCCAGGAATTGATCAACCGCCTGACCCTTCTTAAAGATGGGAACCAAATAGATTTTGACCAAACCACCATCAGGAATATCGACACCATCCTCAAACGGGCCGACTTGGTGAAATTTGCCAAATCTAAGCCAGATCCCGAACTGGCAAGGCTTGACCTGGGAACCATAGATAAGGAGATCGATCAGGTTAAGGAGGTGCTTCCTGAACCAACAGAGGAAGAACGCCTGGCAGATGAGAAATACCAGGAGGAGTTGTTGAAAAAACGAAAGCGAAAACGGATAATAATCGCCGGAGCTATTGTGCTGCTTTTACTTATCGGATCTTTTGTGGGATCTGGTTTGCATTTCGGTTTCAGATATGTCATGGATAGCATTTTGGGTGATCCGAGCAAGGAATTGCTCGAGAGAAAAGAATGGATTACCAGTGAATATGGCGCACCGGGAATAATAATAACCACCCCCGAAGTACTTGAACGGCAGAAACCGGAGATTCCTGCTGAATTTGAAAGTAAAATTCAACAGGTCAAATTCCGATTTGGCACCCTGGAATCTAATTTCTTCATTACGGTAAGCACCACAAAAATAAATGCTGAACAGGATCAAATGGGTGGTCAACAGTCAGACTCAGACCAGCAGCCTGCCATCGATTTGCGTCAGGCTGCGGATGCTGCTTTGAATGCTTTGGAAAAAGAGGGTGTTCAAAATATGATCACGAAGAATGAGCAGTTTATTACACCTAACGGCCAG
>JABDPL010000226.1 GCA_013042825.1 Flavobacteriaceae bacterium
GGGTGTAACAGTGGAGGACTTTAAAAACCTCGCCCGGAATCCGAAATTGATCCTGGTTGGTATTCTGAGTCAGTTTGTACTCTTACCGCTTCTAACTTATCTCATGGTCATAGTCATAAAGCCCCAGGCCAGTATCGCTCTTGGGATGATGCTCGTCGCGGCATGCCCTGGTGGAAACATCTCGAATTTCTTAAGCCATCTGGCCAAAGGTAATTCAGCCTTGTCGGTTAGTTTAACTGCCTTTGCTACCGCCATGGCCATCGTCATGACACCTTTTAATTTTCAGTTATACGGCAGTCTTTATGAGCCCACTGCAAATATTTTAAAAGCGGTTTCAATAGATCCCTTTAAGTTGTTCAAGCTGATTATTATAATTCTTGGTATACCGCTGGTCATGGGGATGTGGGTAAGGGCCAGACATATGAAATTAGCAACGCAAATTTCACGTGTTCTGAAGCCTATTTCCGTGTTGGCCTTTGTCATGATAATAGTGGTTGCCTTTGCAAAAAACGTAGATGTTTTTATGACCTATATTCACAGGGTCATCGCTATAGGGATCACACATAATCTGATCGCTTTGGCGCTTGGATTTGCGGTGGCCGTATTATTTAAATTATCCTTCAAGAATCGTAAAACACTGGCTCTTGAGACCGGAACTCAGAATTCGGGTCTTGGTATTATCCTGGTTTTTTCTTTTTTTGATGGCTTAGGCGGAATGGCAGTCATGGTAGCCTTCTGGGGCATATGGCACAATATTTCAGGCCTGACACTGGCCGCGATCTGGTCAAAAAATAAACCTGAATAAAAATTAAGATGAGGTCTCTTAAATTCAGTCTTTTAAAACTATATCTAAATCTCGGTCTGTTCTTTTATTTCCGGAGAATACGATGTCATGGAATCGGTAAGATTCCTATAGATAAGCCCGTTTTGGTTTTGTGTAACCACCAGAATGCGCTTTTAGATGCCCTGATCATTGCCGTAAGACTCCCTAAATACGGTCATTTTTTAACGCGGGCCAGCGTTTTTAAAAAGAAGAAGATCAGCAGGTTTTTGAAGAGTATTAACATGATGCCAGTTTTCCGGATTCGAGATGGCTGGCATAACCTCACCAATAATCAATCGATTTTTGAGCGATGTGTCCAGCTGTTAAAACAAGATAATATCATTGTTCTATTTCCGGAAGGCAGTCATAGTCTGCTGCGCCGGGTACGGCCACTATCAAAGGGATTTACGCGAGTGGTTTATGAATACCTTGACCAGGATCCCGAAAGGAAAATCCTGTTGGTCCCCTTGGGTTTGAACTATCGGTCGATAACAGACTTTGTGGACCAGGCTACCCTTGTAGTGGGCGATCCTATAGCTGTCAGATATGATCCGGAGATCAAAATGCATGACCAGGTTGTTCATATAAAAGAAAAGGTCCAGAATGAAATAAGCGCTCTTACCACCAATATTCCGAAAGAGAATTACGAAGAATTCCTGGAACGTCTTCATGATCTCAATATCGATTTTTCAGATCCTTACCTGGCTAATCGCTGTATGACTTCCGATTTTGAGCAATGCCAGCCCCCCGCAAAGGATTATTTGATTAAAATCCGCCTTGTTTTCAAGGTTCTTCTGAAGGTCATCATGCTTCCCCCATACCTCATTTGGAAAATCCTTGTTCAACCCCGGATCGTGGAACGGGAGTTTACCGCAACTTTCAGGTTTGCTGTGGCTGTTACCGTTGTTCCTATTTATCTTTTTCTGATCACCTTATTGGTGATCCTTTTCTCAGGTTTTGAAACCGGAATACTGGTTTTAGGAACAGTCATTAGTTTTAGCCTGATTGCCGTTAAACTTTGATTTCAAACCTATTTAATAAGTATAGCTGAGGCTCTCGTTGGTATTGTCGATATTGAGGATGACCGTATTCCCTTCAACCTGAAGGTTTGTTATGTCAAAAGAGAATTCCCTGCTTAAAAAGGCCAGGCAGGCTTCATTATTGGATAAGATCAACCTCAGATTTCTCTGCGGTGGGAAGGATTCCATGATGGCATCTGAATCGACCAAACGAAAATCCCAACTCTCACCGTCACATCCCGAAGCACTGATAGTGGCAATAACACAATCACCCGCTATTTCAATCGAATCCAGAGAAAAAATATCACTGGTGGCATTGCTGTATTGAAAGGCACTGATAATCGCCTGGTTTTCGCAGTTTGAATTTCCGCTGTTGTCGTCATCCGATTTGCAGGAGATTAGTGACAACAAACAGAGAATTAATAGATTAATATCTAAATTTTTAGACATCGTTTATAGTTCCTCCCGGAAGAATATCGCATTCATCAATAGCTTATTCGTGCCGTACCAAAAGGCCCTGAAATTTGTATTATCGGTAAAGGCCACTACCTTTCCCCGACCCAATCCATCGATCTGTAAAGGAACCGTCATGCTCAGACTATCGAGATTAGGCTTGGAAATATACCCGCTAAGCAGCGGATCTTTGGTATATCGAATGGGGTTATTATAGCTGTTTTTATCGGCTTTCATAAAAAGTGTGGTATTCCTGAACATGGACACATAATCCCTGGTATTTCCAAAATTAATAGGATGCGAACGATCGATTTCAGCATTGAAAATTGCGCCGCCTATAAACTGAGCACCCCTGAAATTTGAACGGTCTTCATAGGATATATCCTCGGCTTCGAGATCGACCTTTTTGAACTCCAACTTTGCCAGTTCATTCTTTTTCAGCCAATTCAAGGAAGCTCGGTAGGCGATAAGGGTTCCGCCGTTTTGAATCCAGGTTTTGAATTTCGCGGTTTCATTTTCACCCAATCCGGAAGTACTGGGTAAAATAATGGTATTGTATTTACTCAGATCTGCCCGTCCTATGGTCTTGACATCAAGCTTTGTGAGGGTGATATCGTACCGGGTATCGAGTAAATGCCAGATCTCACCGGCGTCGTAGGAGCGCACACCGGCCCCTACAACCATAGCGACTTTTGCTTTTTTCAGAGCCCTGAAATTATTACTGCCGAGGTCGATGCCCTGGGTAAGGCCCGTACTTACGCCATCTATTGTAAGATGGCTGTCTTCAGCAGTCGTTTCTAGGAAATCGTAAAGCTTATCAGAATTCAATACCTGGTTTTGAACCGGAATAAGAATGGTACCGTAATCATAGGCCTTCCCATTCATATTAAACTGTTTCAGTGAAACCTTGGCCCTTAAACCTTTGTTGAGTATGGTATTAAGTGCCTTCGGACTGTAATATTCATGCCATTCCATCAGATAGGCATAGTTGCTCTTTGATGTAACGGCGCCAGGTTTCATTCGGAGGTCATCAACGACAGGGCCGGCATTGGCGGTTGTGGCTTTTTCCGTATAATCAAGATTGAAAGCCAATGGGAAGGTCCATGCCGAGATATCATAGAAAAGACTATCCTGAAATGTGGTGCGTTTTTCAAACATGGCATTTATCAAGCGGGTATTCTTTTGATTCTTCGGAATCACATAACTATAGCCTTTCCTGAAATTCTTACCATCAAGAGTGAGATCCTGCTTCAGTTCATGAAATTGAATGTTCTGACGTTCGAGGATTTCGGCCAGGTGGTACGTTCTGCCAGCGTCCTTTTCATTTCCGAAGATAATAGCCTTATTCCCTTGTTTAGCAGCTTCTGACCTGGCATTTTTAAAGAAGTTATGCTGATACGTCAGGATTTTTTCTCGCATAGATTTTGCGGCCTCAAGGGTTGATAATGCTGCGGTGAGCTGATTCCTTATTGTAAATGGAAACGTAAGTATGCCGTTAGCGCTTTGCTGGATATGCCCGCGTGAACTGGCTTGCTCAAATAAGATTCCTATACCGCCATTGATATCTGGAAAGGATGAACCTTTACCATAATAGAAATCATCATAGCTCTCTTCAGAATAATACAGCGAACCGATCTTGTCCAGGGCCTTTGCATGAAAATTTCCGATTTCACCCGTAAGCTCCTGGTTCAATTTTGGTGTAAGCGGATGTGTTCTTGA
Source organism: Flavobacteriaceae bacterium (assembly GCA_013042825.1). Lineage (GTDB taxonomy): Bacteria > Bacteroidota > Bacteroidia > Flavobacteriales > Flavobacteriaceae > SHLJ01. The sequence goes on from JABDPL010000226.1 coordinate 4,015, forward strand.
CGGAATGCCGGGTTGAAAAAAGAATGTAGAATTGGTTCCCATTTCATGGTGATCGGTCAAAATATTAGGAAGCCATTTATGAAAGGTCTTTATTCTGGCTCTGCTTTCCGGTAGCTGCACCGGCAACCAGTCCCTGTTCATATCGAACCAATAGTGATTTGTTCTCCCACCTGGCCATACTTCGCTGTATTCCCGGTCGTAAGGATCGGAATTGAGGTTTATATTCTTATTCGTATTGGCCCAATAGGCAAACCGCTGAAGTCCGTCGGGATTAAAGGAGGGGTCGAATAATATAACCGCATTGTTCAAAAGATCGGTCACTTCCTGGCTCTTCGAGGCTGCCAGGTGATAAGCTGCCAGCATTGAGGCGTTCGCCCCGCTGGGTTCGTTTCCATGAATTGAAAAACCCTGGTAAACTATAATAGGCCGGGATGATGTATCGGTTGAATTGCTTTCAGTTGCTGCGATATGAGCTTTTCTTATGTCTTCAAGCCTGGAATGATTTGACGGTGAAGTAATCGTCAATAACAATAGCGGACGACCCTCAAAAGTACTGCCGCGATCCTCAATACTGATGCGGTTGGAGGCCCCGGCCAGGGCGTACATATATTGAACAAGCTTATCGTGCGTAATATGCCATTCACCAACCTCATGTCTGATAACAGACTCAGGCGCCGGGATGGCGGGATCGTAACTTGAACTATCCGGCAGATAATATGAAAGATCTATCGGATTCTGAGAAAATGAAAATGTACTTATTAAAAAACAAAAGAGGAATAAATTTCGCATAGGGAATCGGTTAAAGCATAAATATAAAAAAACCGCCTTACATTAGGCGGTTCAGGTTATAGAGAAATATTTTAATTAGATATCATCAAAACTCACATCGGTGAAGTTATCTGTTGAACTAGGAGTTTCATCGCTCCCCAATGGCTCTGAATTATCTTCCTTCTTAAAATTCTTTTGGTGGCGTTCACTAATGACCTCTTCTCCCTTTTCATCGATTATATAATCGGTCATTTCTCCTAATATTTCTTTGAATTCGGAGAAGTCCTCTTTATATAGATAGATCTTATGTTTTTTGTAATGATATGATCCATCGTCGTTTGTGAATTTCTTGCTTTCTGTGATGGTTAAGTAATAATCTCCGGCTCTTGTTGCTCGCACGTCAAAAAAATACGTGCGTCTTCCTGCTCTCAAAACCTTTGAAAATATTTCTTCTTTCTCCAGCATTTCGTTATTACTCATAATGGTTTAGTTAAGTTTGATTCTGTTTATGATGACTCAAAAATCAAAAAAAAAATTGAAGCGACCAACAAATTAAGATATTTCTTTTTCCGATAATTGTTTGGTGTAGAGGTCCCTGTAGTACCCGTCAATATTAATCAGTTCTTCGTGTTTCCCCTTCTGAATTACATGGCCGTGATCCATTACGAGGATGTGATCGGCGTTCTTTACAGATGATATCCTGTGACTCACGATTATTGTAGTTCGCCCCATGGTTATCTCCTCAAGGTTATTGAGAATCTTCTCCTCGGTCTCGGTATCAACGGCCGAAAGGCAATCATCGAGCAAGAGTATTTTTGGATCTTTTATGATGGCTCGGGCTATGGATATTCGTTGTTTTTGTCCTCCTGACAAGGTTATGCCACGTTCACCTAAAACGGTGTTATAACCCCCCTTGAATTTTATGATATTGTGATGAACTTCGGCGTTTTTTGCCGCTTTGATAACATCCTTATCTGTGGCGTGAATCGATCCGAATTTAATATTATCACCTATACTTTCAGAAAAGAGGAAGGCATCCTGGGGAACATATCCGATGCTTTCTCTTAAATTTCCCAAATGGACTTCACGAATGGGCCTGCCGTCGATCAGTATTTCACCTGAGCCGATATCATAGAGCCTGCCGATGAGATCGAGAACAGTAGACTTCCCTGACCCCGTTCGCCCTATTATAGCAAGTGTCTCCCCCGTATTGAGTTTGAATGACAACTCATCTATAGCCTTTATGCCCGTATCAGGATAGGTAAAGCTTACATTTTTGAATTCAATGGTTCCTGATATGGGAGTTTCGGTCTCAGCAAGGTTTTTAATCGCCGGATCTACTTTCAAGAATTCATTTATTCGTTTTTGCGAGGCCTCAGCTTCCTGAACAAGCGAGGTGACCCATCCAATGGCTGTTACAGGCCAGGTTAGCATGTTTACATATATTATAAACTCGGCGATCGTTCCTATGCTGTCTATCTGGCCGTTCATGTATTGCTTGCCACCTACATAAATTACGATAATGTTGCTGGCACCTATCAGCAGTATCATCAATGGAAAGAACAAGGCCCTGATCTTAGCCAGGTCTATCTGCTTCTGGCGTTGTTCGGTTGATAAAGTAGTGAAGGCTGTATTCGTCTGATCCTCTATTGTATACGCCTTGATGATCGATATCCCGCTGAACGATTCCTGCGTGAAGGTCGAGAGTTTAGCCAGGTATTGCTGTACGATGGTGCTTCGCGAATGAATGGCCTTACTCAGGTGATAGATGGTTACCGATAGTATGGGCAAAGGTAAAATGGTATAGAGTGTGAGTGAGGGCGCCTGATTTACCATATATATCAATGCTACAATAAACAGCGTGATCATATTCATGGAATACATGATCGCCGGCCCGAAATACATACGGACCTTTCCAACATCCTCGGAAATACGGCTCATAAGATCACCGGTGCGATTGGCCTTGTAAAACCCAAGTGACAAACGCTGATATTGCTCGTATATCTCATTCTTCAAATCATACTCCACAAATCGCGATACGTTGATGATGGTTTGCCTCATCAGAAATGTAAATCCACCGGCAATCAGTGCAGCACCCAGGAGATACAGAATGTTTAGTATCAATTCCGACCGGAAAAGCTCAGGGCTTATCTCCTGATTTGAACCTCGAACCACCACATCGACCGATTTTCCGATCAGTCGCGGTGTAAAAAGCGCAAAAACCTTTGCTGCAATGGTTATTGCAATGCCGAGTAATAAGCGGGTTTTATACTTGATGAAGTATTTATCTAAATACCTTAATTCCTTCAATTGGCGACTTTAATTTAAATTATCAATTTAATAGCTACAGACTTATTTTGTTGTTTAATTTTCAATAAGATCGTAATTTTGTATTACTGAATTGATGATCTTTCAAAAACTAAACCAACATAACTTTTCTATATGTCATCAAATGTTGTTTCTACTTCCGAATTAACAAAGCTCGATCCTGTTTTCGGTCAATTCTCATATGACGATCACGAGCAGGTCGTTTTTTGCCACGACAAAGATACAGGTTTAAAAGCAATAATAGGTGTACACTCAACCGTGTTGGGACCTGCCCTTGGCGGAACGCGCATGTGGAACTACAGAACCGAATGGGATGCTTTGAACGATGTTCTGAGGCTATCCAGGGGAATGTCTTTTAAGGCTGCCGTTACAGGACTCGACCTGGGCGGGGGTAAAGCTGTTATCATTGGAGACTCTAGACGGGATAAAACGAAAGAACTTCTACTCAAGTTCGGAGAGTTTATTCATTCTCTTGGAGGGCGATACTATACCGCAGAGGATGTTGGTATGGAAACCGCCGATATGGATCTCATACGCGATGTCACACCATATGTTACCGGAACCTCAGAAAGCAGGGGAGGTGCAGGTAATCCATCTCCGATTACGGCTTATGGTGTTTATATGGGAATGAAGGCAGCCGCTCGGTTTAAATATGGTAGTGATAGTTTGAAAGGGAAAAAGATCCTGGTCCAGGGAATCGGACATGTAGGAGAAGTGTTAGTCGATCTCGTGAGTAAGGAGGATGCCGTAGTCACTATAAACGATATCAATCGTGAACGGCTGGAACATGTAAGTGACAAATACCAGTGTAAAATATTTGAAGGTGCAGATATATATGATTCAGAGGCTGATATTTATGCACCTTGTGCCCTGGGAGCGACTATCAATGATGATACGGTTTACCGGATAAAAGCCAATGTGATCGCAGGTGCGGCGAATAACCAGCTCTTTGATGAATATCGTCACGGGAATATTTTAAGAGATCGGGGAATAGTTTATGCTCCGGACTTCCTCATAAATGCCGGAGGGATCATAAACGTGTTCTCGGAGCTGGAAGGTTATGACAAGTCGGTTATCAAGCAAAAAACCGAAAATATATTCAATACCACATTGGAGATTCTAAGCCATGCGGATAAGCACGGTTTAAGTTCGCACCGCTCAGCCCTTCAGATTGCCCAGGAGAGAATCGCTCGCAGGAAACCTTCGAAATAGAGATATTCTGGATCAATACATAATTTATAGCATCCCGGAGTTGATTTTTCCCCGGGATGTTTATATTTGACAAAGTTCTTTATCCATGCTGAACAGAAGACATATCCGTATTAAAGTAATGCAGATCCTGTATGCCTTCCAAGGTACGGAGAGTGATGATCTCAAACCCTACGAGAATCAGTTGGCAAAAAGTATGGAAGGTATGCTCGACCTTTACATCTTGATGCTTAATCTGCTGCTTGCAATTCAGTTAAAAGCGGAAAAATATGAAGTTCTGAAGGCGAAACAATTATCGGAGTCTGCAGCCATCTTAATGCAAAATTCCAAGTTCGTCGAAAATTCTGTTATCGAAAAGATCAAGACAAGTGATAAACTTCAGAAGTTCACCGAGAACAGGAAACTGAACAATTGGGAATTTGATGACGAATACCCGGACCTGCTGTTCAAGTCCCTAGTAAAGAACAAAATCTACAGGGACTATATGGCAGATCCTGAGCGGGATTTTAAAACGGACCGTTTGTTTATACTCGATATTTATAAGAACCTTATCGCGCCCAGCGAGAAGCTCTACGAATACTTTGAAGACAAAAAAATAACCTGGTTAGATGACTACCCGGTAGTGAATACCGTATTAGTGAAAATGCTGAAGAAATTAAATGAAAAGAGTTCCGGAGACCAACTGCTTCCCGATCTTTTTCGGGATGATGAGGATCGGGATTTCGGAATAGACCTTCTGAAGAAAACCATTCTCAACCTGACCAAATTAAATACTATTATTCAGGAAAACACAACCAACTGGGATAAGGACCGTATAGCGAAACTAGACCTGGTGCTCCTGCAAATGGCCATTTGCGAGATCCGTAATTTCTCCTCTATCCCGGTCAAGGTAACCATTAATGAATACCTTGAAATCGCCAAGGAATATTCAACACCAAAAAGCAGTGTTTTTATCAACGGTATCCTCGATAAAATCCTTAAAGATTATGAAGCTAAAGGAACGTTAAATAAGATGGGGCGCGGATTGATGTGATAAAAATTTATTACATTTAGGCGCTTTTAAAAAATTGAACCTGTAATTTTAACCGACCCAGTTAATCTGGATTCAAAAAATTAATATGATGAAAAAAGTAATTTTAGGATTAAGCGCCTTATGTATGGTAGCTTTTACTTCTTGTAAAGAGGATGCCTCAAGCAAGATCAAATCTGAGAATGTAACCCAGGCCGCAGAACGCGATGCTACTGAGGTAGAGTTTCCTGTTTTAACTTTCGACAAATCCGAACATGATTTTGGTGAGATCGAAAATGGAACCCCTGTTGAAACCGTATTTAAGTACACGAATACCGGTAAATCCCCATTGGTAATTACCGATATCAAAAGTACTTGCGGATGTACTGTACCACAGGATTGGAGCAAAGAGCCTCTAGCACCGGGAGAGTCTTCTCAGTTCACTGTAAAATTTAATGGAAAAGGAAAGAACAAGGTTTCTAAAACCGTGACCGTTACTGCAAATACGGCCAAAGGAAAGGAAACCGTAAAGATCACAGCTTTTGTGAAGCCTGATCCTAATGCAGAGGCTACCCCAAAAACGGTAGTACAATAATCTAAATTCGCAATAGACGTTGGAAGGAATTGGCTCTTTCGCCCCTTTTATATTGATGTTTGTGGTGGTGTATTTCTTTATGATCGCACCACAAATGAGACGGGCAAAACAGGAAAAGAAGTTTGCCGCCGAATTGAAACGAGGTGATAAGGTCATTACCAAAAGCGGTATTCACGGTAAGGTTGTTGAACTAAGCGATAAAGATACAAGCTGCGTTATCGAGACTTCCGCAGGTAAGATCCGGTTTGAACGATCGGCCATTTCCATGGAAATGAGTAAGAAACTGAAAATGTCAGTAACAAAGAAATAAAAGAAAGCAGCTGAAAAGCTGCTTTTTTTTATTCCCTGATCATCAGTCACAGTTTTTGTTCATTTTATTAATATCTTAGGTCTGTAAAACTTCCCTTATAGATCAAATGCGCTTTTGTATAATTCTCCTATGTATTTTTCTGATTTCATGTCGTGAGCAAAGCCTTACTTCACAAACCGATTTGCAGGCCGAACTGGAGTATGAGATTTTTTCCCAACTAGGTGAAGGGGCCTTTTGGAATTATGAGACAAAGGAATTCTTCTGGGTCGATATCATCCAAAAACGCGTTCATATTTATAATCCGGAAACGGGAACCGATCGTTATTTTGAAACACCTTCCCCTGTAGGTATGGTAGTTCCTGCTTCACAAGGCCGTGCTGTAATCGCCCTTGAAGACGGGATCTATATGCTTGACACTACATCCGGTGCGATTGAACCCCTTAGTGATATCGAAAAGGATATGCCAGAAAACCGGTTTAACGATGGCAAGTGCGATCCACTGGGTAACCTATGGGTGGGCTCAATGCATTACCCGCAGAACAAACCCAATGCCAGTCTGTATCGCGTTAGTCCGGATGGTTCTGCCAAACGCATGATCGATAGCGTAACCATTTCAAATGGCATCGTCTGGAC
>JABDPL010000228.1 GCA_013042825.1 Flavobacteriaceae bacterium
GCTTACTGCAGGCGCCATGATTATAGCTATTATCAATATTAACTTTTTCATGTTTAAAGGTTTTAATTGTTTTCTAATTGTTATTCGTATTTAAATATTTTATCTGTTGTTCTGTCAAATTCTGTGAGCCGCGCCAGGTCTTGCTGACCTTTTTCAAAGGCATCGGATACATGGCTCATGGCGTTAATGTTATCTGTACCCTTCTTGAAATTGGCACCCAGTATATTCAGGGCCAACAAGGCTTCATCATAGGTTTGTTGTTCTTCGGGGCTCAGATCGGCATAGGTGCGTTCCTGTTTAATCAAAGGATTTGTAAACACCAATCCGAACATGATCACGGCTACGGCGGCTACTGCCAGCCATTGATAAAGCCTGATCCTCCTTCCACCTCCAAGAGGCAGTTCTTTGCTGAATTCCTCTGTTTGTGTTTTGGAGAAGTATGCGAACATCGGCCTGTAAACCTCATGCCTAGGATCTATTTCATCCTGCGCGAAGTATTGCTTTAGCTGCTCCTCCTCCTTTAAGGTGGTTTCGGCATTTTCGTACCGCTCTAGTAATTTTTCTATCTCATTGAACACCATAACTATGTGTTTTTGTTAATTGTTCTCTTATCGTTTTCCTGGCTCTTGACAAGTTCACCCGGACCGCGGTTTCATTCATATCTAGTATTTCCGCTATTTCTTTGAACTCATATTGCTCTATATCTCTCAACTGTACCACGATTTTCTGTTGTTGAGGCAGCGACTCCATAATGCGTTCTACCCAATCGATACTGTCCTGCAACTCCAACTGCTTCTGCAGTGGTGTTTGCCCGTCCTGGTAATTACTGTGAACGATCTTTAAGTTCTGAGCGCTCTTCGATTTTAACCTGTCCAGGCAAAAATTCTTGGTCATCGTCATGGCAAAGGCTTCAACATTTCTATATCTTCCCATTTGATCCCGCTTGTTCCAGAGTTTCAATAAGATCTCCTGGGTGGCATCCTCGGCTTCCTCCGTCGAAACAAGCAGTCGTTTTGCTAAACGAAAAACTTTATTCTGAAACGGCATCACTGTATTTAAAAATTCAGCCTGTGTCATTTGGTTTGGTCAGTTCCAGCTGTTGCTGTTCGATATTACGACGAAGCACATCCGGAATTGTTACATCCCATCAAAATAATTTTTATTTTACAATAATGTATCTATTTTTAGGGTTTATATAAGAAATCAAAAAAAGCTATGAAAATTAGATTGCACGTCCTGCTGCTAATGGTACTTTGCGCGTCCCTGACCTCCTGTTTCGAAGACCAGGATGATAATGGTGTGTTCGCAAGTGAGATAAATGATTTTGTCTGGAAAGGCATGAATGCAGTATATCTTTATAAAGACAATATCCCTGACCTGGCGAATGACCGTTTTAGCAGTGATGAGGAATATGCAGATTTCCTGAACGCCTCAGGTTCACCCGAGCAATTATTTGAAAGCCTGATCTACCAGAGGCAGACGGTTGATAAATTCAGCTGGATAGTTGATGATTATATCGCTCTTGAACAGCAATTCAGTGGCATCAGCAAAAGAAACGGTATGAAATTCGGCCTGCGTTTTGTGCCTGGCAGTAATACCGACCTGTATGGTTATGTCCGACTGGTTTTACCGAATTCAGATGCTGAAAACAAAGGCCTTCAGCGGGGTGATGTTTTCTTCGGAATAGATGGCACTCCCCTCACATTAGACAATTACATCAGCCTGTTGGGCCCCGATACCTATAGCATTGATCTGGCCACCTATGATAATAACGGAACGGCACAAACAGACGACGACAGCATAATCCCGGGCACGGAAAGTGTTTCTCTGACCAAGTCTCCATATACGGAAAATCCGATTTTCCATTCCGATGTTCTTACCGTTGGGGCTGAAAAAGTCGGATACCTTATGTATAATGGCTTTACCAGGGATTTCGACGATCAACTTAACACTGTTTTTGCAGGTTTCCTGGCAGAAAATGTTCAGCATTTGGTCCTTGACCTGAGATACAACCCCGGAGGATCGGTAAATACCTCTATTCTCCTGTCAGGTATGATCACCGGACAGTTTAATGGGGAGGTTTATTCCACAGAACAATGGAACAGTGACCTACAGGAGCAGTTTTTTCAACAGGATCCGGAACTCCTGATCAACCGTTTCAAAAACGATGATGGTGGTACTCCCCTGAACAGTCTGAACCTGTCTCAGGTCTATATTCTGACGACCGGAAGTTCAGCATCGGCCAGTGAACTGGTTATAAACTGCCTGAATCCGTATATCGATGTTGTGCAGATCGGAACCACAACAACCGGAAAATATCAGGCCTCAATTACCGTTTATGATTCCCCTGATCTCGGACGTGAGGGAGCAAATCCTAATCATACCTACGCCATGCAGCCACTTGTGCTGAAATCGCTGAATTCGGTGGGCTTTACCGATTATGACAACGGACTACCACCGGATATTGAAATTTCCGAAGATATCAGCAACCTGGGGGTTCTTGGTGATGAGAATGAACCACTACTCGCCGTCGCTCTGGATGAAATTGCCGGAACACGGTCTGGCATTCCCGCGTTTTTTCCGGTTGAATTAGTCGGTGATGATGATGACCTGTCTAAATTCAGCAAATCGATGTATATCACCAAAAAGATTCCGAAGGAAATAAAACAACAGCTCAAACCCTAGGCTTCTTTCTTACAGATATGGAGGCTGTTGATTTAAGTTTCCCTGAAACGATTAATAGTCTTATTTTTGAATCCTAAAGTGCTTATGCCTTGAGGATCCTTACGATAATTCTTGCTCTTTTTTTGTTTTGCGGATGCAGATCTGATAAAAAGGATTCTGCCGGGACCTTGGCATTTGAACAAATGGAAATGGAATATGCCGAAGGTTTTCGAATGTTCACTTACGATAATTTTGTAGAGATCGAGATAAGAAATACGTCTCCGGGATCGGATGAGATCTTCCGCTATGCCCTGATCGACCGGGTAGAAGCGGCTTCGATAACTTTGAATAAGGATGAATACGACGGTATTATATTAACACCTGTCCAAGCCTTAGTGGTAACATCAACCACGCATATCCCATCACTCGAACTACTTGGAGTTGAAGACAGACTAAAGGGATTTCCCGGGAGCGACTATATTTCTTCCGAACGCACCCGGAAACTTGTCAAGGACGGTCAGGTACGCGAACTCGGTTCGAACGAGGGTATAAACACCGAAGTACTCATCGATATCAATCCGGAAGTATTAGTAGGTTTTAGCGTAAATGGGAGGAATCGATCCTATGAATCGGCAAAGAAAGCCGGTGTTACGGTCCTTCTGAACGGAGATTGGGTTGAATCGGATCCCCTGGCAAAGGCGGAATGGATCAAATTCTTCGGTGCCCTGTTTCAAAAGGAATCACTGGCAGATTCGATTTTCAAAAATATAAGGGATGATTATAACAAGGCTGTAAACATTGCCGAGAACGCAGGATCAAAACCTGTTGTTATGAGTGGAGCCATGTATAAGGACATATGGTATTTGCCGGCAGGGTCCAGCCCCGAAGCCAAGATCCTTAAGGATGCCAATGTCGATTATATCTGGAGCGACTCTGAGGGGACGGGCAGTTTGTCCCTGAGTTTTGAAACCGTTTTCAATAGGGCCAAAGAAGCCGATATATGGATCAGTCCCTCAAATTTTAAATCAAAACAGGACCTGCTCAATTCGAACGAGCGCTATGGTGAATTCAAACCGTTTAAAACCGGGCAAATCTACTCCTTTACTAATGTCACTGGCGAAACCGGTGGCATTCGCTACTACGAATTGGGTATAGCAAGACCGGATCTGGTGCTCAAAGATATTATCAAAATCTGTCACCCTGAACTTCTGCCGCATTATCAAACCTTCTTTTTTAAAACACTGCCCGAATAGTGTTCGCTGAGAAAACATATGTCAGAACCTTTTTGATACTGTCCTCCGGACTGGTATTGGTTTTTATGGTAAATCTGATGCTTGGATCTGTTCATATCCCGTTTTCTCAGGTAGTGAAAAGTTTAACAGGAACTGAAATCGAGAATCAGTCCTGGCAATATATAGTGAAGAACTACCGCCTTCCTAAGGCCATAACGGCTGTAATTGTGGGTTCCGGACTCGGATTATCGGGTCTGCTTATGCAGACGCTTTTCAGAAATCCATTAGCAGGACCATTTGTACTCGGTATCAGCTCGGGTGCGAGTTTAGGCGTTGCCTTTCTCATTATGGGAGCTGGCTTAATAGGCGGACTGGCTTCCGATGTCCTGACCTCTAACTGGAGCCTCGTTATCGCCTCTAGCCTCGGCAGTTTTCTTGTGCTCCTGGCGGTGATGGTTGTATCGGTGAGAGTTAGAGATACCATGGCAATTCTGATCATCGGTTTGATGTTCGCCAGTTTAACTGCCGCCGTAGTGAGTGTGCTTTCCTATTTCGCCACCGCCGAAGAACTGCAACAGTTCATCTTCTGGGGGTTTGGAAGCCTCGGAAACCTCGCCTGGAAAGAGATTTCAGTGCTTTTAATATTCTACATCCTGGGGTGTATTTTGTGCCTGGTTTCGATAAAAGCCCTCAATTCTTTCTTGCTGGGTGAAAACTATAGCCGAAGCATGGGATTAAACCTAAAGAAAAGCAGGATTATTATTATCCTGGCTACAAGTATTCTTGCCGGATCGATCACGGCATTTGCCGGACCTATAGCCTTTATCGGACTGGCCATTCCGCATTTAGCCCGTCAATTGTTCAATACATCTGCCCACGCTATACTGTTTCCCGCTATACTGTTAATCGGTGCCATCATCATGCTTATTTGCGACAGCATTGCGCAACTTCCATTTACAGATTACAGCCTGCCGATTAATGCCATTACATCCATATTTGGAGCACCACTTGTTATCTGGTTGCTGGTTCGAAAACGAAAAATGATTTTCTGATGGAATCCTTCAAACCTAACATAGCAATGCAGGTTAAAGACCTCACCATAGGCTACCGAAAAAAATCGGAGGATAATGAAATCGGGACCGACATCAACTTTCAGTTGTGGCAAGGGGAGTTGATTGCACTGGTAGGGCCGAATGGTATTGGAAAGTCAACCCTATTACGAACACTGTGTGATATTCAAACCCGACTGAACGGATCGATCGAAGTTGGTGGTAGAGACATCGGCACCTACAGTGCGTTGGAATTAGCACAACTCATAAGCGTGGTCTTAACCGACCCTCCGGCAACACGGGCACTATCCGTTGGTGAAATCGTGACCCTTGGTCGACAACCCTATACCAACTGGATCGGTAAGCTCACCGAACAGGACAAATCCCATATTGAAAATGCCATTGAAACAACGGAAATCTCTAACCTGGTCAATAGGAAAGCATTTGAGTTAAGCGACGGGCAGCTTCAAAAGGTCATGATTGCCAGAGCATTGGCGCAGGATACCGATATCATAATATTAGACGAGCCTACCACACATCTGGATATGCACCACAAAGCCCATATCCTTTCACTACTCAGGTCTTTAGCAAGGAACTCAGGAAAAACAATCCTGTTCTCAACACATGAGATTGATCTCGGGATCGAACTATGTGATAAATTGATCGTGATGGGGTCAGAAAACACTGAAATCAACACAGCCGACGGCCATATTTTAAATGGAAATTTCGATGCGCTTTTCCCATCAGATCTTATTGAATTTGATTCGTCCAGGCGATTGTTCAGGATTAAAAAGTAAGCAGACAATCACTTGGGATACCACGGCGTAATCTGTATATTTGGTTGAGAACATCAGATCATGAGTGAAACCCTTGTATTAGCCATTTCAATTATTGTTTCCGCCATTATTGGCGCCTATGTCGGTATACTTTTCGGAAAACTGAAAACGAAAAGTGACAGGGGTGCTCTTGAGGAACGACAGAATCAACTGGCAAATACCATAGATGAGCTTAAAACGAAGATCAGCTCGATTGAACAGCAGCGCGAAGATATCAGGCAGGAGAAAGAACGGTTGAATTCCCAATTATCGCGGAAAAATGCCGAATACGAGCATCTTGAAAAGGAAAACTTGAAGCGGGATGAAGATCTTAAAAAACAACAGGATCAGTTGCGAAAGGATTTCGAATTGCTGGCCAACAATATACTGGAAGAGAAATCGACCAAATTCACAGAGCGCAATCGAGAAGAGTTGAAACGTATCCTGAATCCCTTACAGGAAAAAATCCAG
>JABDPL010000233.1 GCA_013042825.1 Flavobacteriaceae bacterium
AGCTCGCGAGCTTTAATGGTCTTTCTTCCTTTGCCTTCTTCTTCGTATTTGAGGTAAAGCGCTTCAAATTCATCGCTATGGGTGTCCGGAAGTCCGGGGCACTCATTCGGGCACATTAAGGTCCATGTACCATCTTCCTGAACCCGTTTCATAAACAGATCCGGAATCCACATGGCATAGAAGAGATCACGAGCCCGCATTTCTTCCTTTCCGTGGTTCTTTTTCAATTCAAGAAAATCGAATATATCGGCATGCCAGGGTTCAATGTAAATGGCAAAACTTCCTTTGCGTTTACCACCGCCCTGATCTACATAGCGCGCGGTATCGTTAAATACACGCAGCATAGGCACGATGCCATTACTCGTTCCGTTCGTTCCGGCTATATAACTTCCGGTCGCCCTGATATTATGAATAGAAAGTCCGATTCCCCCGGCTGATTGCGAAATTCTTGCTGTTTGCTTAAGGGTATCGTAAATACCATCTATACTGTCTTCCTTCATGGTTAAGAGGAAGCAGGACGACATTTGTGGTTTCGGTGTGCCTGAGTTGAACAAGGTTGGTGTTGCATGCGTAAAATACTTCTTCGACATCAGCTCATAGGTCTCGATAGCCGAGTCAAGGTCATCGAGATGAATACCTATCGACACGCGCATGAGCATATGCTGGGGACGCTCAGCTATTTGTCCGTTTATCTTTAACAGGTATGATCGCTCCAGTGTTTTGAATCCGAAATAATCATAACCGAAATCGCGGTTATAGATAATGGTAGAATCCAGTTTGTCCTTGTTATCTTCTATGATCTTATAGACCTCATCTGAAAGTAAAGGTGCTTTTTTTCCTGTTCTTGGATTAACGTATGTATACAGGTCGGTCATCACTTCACTAAAACTCTTTTTGGTGTTTTTATGAAGATTGGAAACCGAGATTCGCGCGGCCAGTTTTGCATAATCGGGGTGAGCCGTTGTGAGGGTTGCCGCGGTTTCCGCTGCCAGATTATCCAGTTCGCTTGTCGTCACACCATCATACAAGCCATCGATCACTCTCATGGCTACTTTTACCGGATCGACGAGATCACTGAGTCCGTAACAAAGTTTACGCACTCTGGAGGTGATCTTATCAAACATTACGGGTTCTTTGCGGCCGTCGCGTTTTACTACATACATAGTTAGTTAGTTTTAAGCCTTCTTAATTCTTAGGGTCAAGAAGGGTTGAGTTAGTTAATCCGGATCATGTATCAAATCTGATCAGAGGATCCCTTGCTTATGTTTGATATTGGTTGGTCCGGGGGTCTATCGTAATGGTCAGACGATCGATCCCTGAGGACTGGGTTTGATAAAATAATGGTCTCCGATTAGAAATCGGCGTCAAAGCTGAACTTATCTACTTCTTCTTCATCTGTTTTCAATACACCTGCCTTCTGATATTCAGAGACCCGTTTCTCGAAGAAGTTTGTCTTGCCTTGAAGCGAAATCATTTCCATGAAATCGAATGGATTGGTTGAATTATACACCTTCTCACAACCCAATTCAACCAGGAGGCGGTCGGTCACAAACTCAAGATATTCCGTCATCAGTTTGGCGTTCATTCCAATAAGGCTAACAGGTAAAGATTCGGTTATAAATTCCCTTTCAATATTCAACGCATCAACCAGAATATCGGTTATGCGCTCTTTTGGTACTTTATTTACAAGATGATGATTATGCAGGTGAACTGCAAAATCACAATGCACACCTTCATCTCTGGAAATAAGTTCGTTAGAGAAGGTTAAGCCCGGCATTAGTCCGCGTTTCTTCAACCAGAAGATCGAACAAAATGCCCCGGAAAAGAAAATTCCCTCGACGGCGGCAAAGGCAATCAGGCGTTCGGCGAAACTCGGGGATTCAATCCATTTTAAAGCCCAATCGGCTTTCTTTTTGATTGCCGGAAAATTTTCGATTGCATTGAACAATTGATCCTTTTCCTTTTCATCTTTAACGTAGGTGTCGATTAAAAGGGAGTAGGTCTCACTGTGGATATTCTCCATCATGATCTGGAATCCGTAGAAAAATTTGGCCTCGCTGTATTGAACTTCATTAACGAAATTCTCAGCAAGGTTTTCATTTACGATTCCGTCGCTGGCGGCAAAAAAGGCTAAAATATGCTTGATAAAATAACGTTCATCATCGTTCAATTTGTTGATCCAGTCACTCAAATCCTGTTGAAGATCAATTTCTTCAGCTGTCCAGAAACTGGCCTCTGATTTTTTATACCATTCCCAGATATCGTGATGCTGAATTGGAAAAATTACGAATCGATCTTTATTTTCATCTAAAATTGGTTCGATTTGTCGTGACATTTATTATGATTTTTTAAAAAATTGAACAAAAAAATTTACGTCGATTCGGGACTAACAAAGATTCGAATTTGAAAATGAAAAAGAAAGGTGATTTTATAAACATTGTCAACAAGTTTTTAACAAGGGGTGATTTTTTTCTTACATAGGGGTAGAAATAAAAAAAGGGCTAACTATTTGATATTATGCATTTTAACGAATTATGGAAATCTGCAGTCTCAATAAAACCAGCACTTTGCGGAATCGGCATTTCTGACAATTCTCCGAAATAAAATTCATTCTCTAAATCGGTCAGCTACTGCGGCGTCTGAACATAAAAAAACCAGAAAATCCTAATATGTTCGATTAATAGCGATTTAATCCTAAAATGGATCCCTGCTTCCGCTTCATATTATGAGATGTTATCCCTAAAATAACAGTTCAAAAATAATAAAAGAAAAAAAGCATCACTATGCTATATTGACCTCTTATCAAATCAATTTTCAAGACTAAAACAATTCCTCTAAAGTTCAGGACGAAGGCGTTTGGCGGCCTCTTCAAGATCTTCATACCAATCCGATCCGAATTTCCTTATAAGAGCTTCTTTTACGAAGCGATAAACAGGCAGCTGTAATTCGCGCCCAAGAGAACAGGCATCATCACAAATTGGCCATTTGTGATAATTAACGGCCGAGAATGCACTGTATTCCTTGATTCTAACAGGATAAAGATGACATGACAAGGGTTTTTGCCATTCTATCTCTCCCTGTTTAAAGGCCTGTTCTATTCCGCATAAGGCCTTATTACTCTCGTCGAAAACGGCATACGCACATTCTTTTCCATCGATCAAAGGCGTTTCAAGCTTTCCCGAATCCGTTTTGATATAATGGCCTTGGGCTTCAATCGCTTTTACAGATACTTTCCGGAGAAATGGTTTGATCTTTGGGAAAAGTTCTTCCAGCATTTCCGTCTCTTCCGGATCAAGGGGTGCACCTGCATCTCCCTGAACACAACAGGCCCCTTTGCATGCATTCAGATTACACACAAAATCCTTTTCGATTATATCTTCAGATACTATGGTCCTGCCCAGCTGAAACACAACGCAAATATAGGAGTTATGCACCATCTGCAAGATTGAAAAACTCAATAAAATTTAATTGTTTCAGTAGTCGTAGATTCTGAATATTTACCGACCTTTGCACGAAATTTTCAAAAAGCAATGGATTTTGATTTCAAGGAAATAATTACGGCATTTATGGTATTGTTCGCAGTAATAGATGTCGTTGGAAATATTCCGATCATTATCGACCTTCGGAAGAAAGCCGGCCATATTCAAAGCGAGAAGGCGACCCTTATTGCAGGCTTCATTCTTATACTGTTTCTTTTCCTGGGAAAAAGCATCCTGAATCTGATCGGTATAGACGTGAATTCCTTTGCTGTTGCAGGCTCGTTTATTCTGTTCTTTATCGCACTCGAGATGATACTTGGAATAACGTTATACAAGGACGATGAGAACGCCCCTAATACGGCATCTATCTTCCCCCTGGCCTTCCCTTTGATCGCAGGGCCCGGCAGTCTGACAACCTTGTTATCGATCAGGGCTGAATTCAAAACCGAGAATATTGTTGTAGCCGTGATAATAAATGTGATCTTTATTTATATTGTTCTGAAAACCTCAGCCCGAATCGAACGCATTATCGGATCTAGCGGAATAGGAATTATTAGAAAGGTGTTCGGCGTTGTTTTGTTGGCAATAGCGGTCAAGTTGTTCACTTCAAACATTAAAGTATTGCTATAGAAATGAAAGTTTTTATCTACATATTAATGATCCTGGCTGTTGTTCTGGTGGTCTATAATGGCACGCATATCGATTTTAACGATCCGTTTGGTGATGACAGCATTGTGGCCGTTATAACTGCCATTGCCGGTTTATGTGCGTTAATGGTCCTCGCTATACTCCGAACTTCTCAGAAAATAAAAGAGTCCCTTAAACGAAAATGAAAGGTTACGATGCACTGATAATAGGCGGTGGTGCAGCAGGGCTTTCGTGTGCCCTGGTCCTAGGTTCTGCCGGTAAACGCGACTATGTTGGCGGCAAATCAATAGGGATAATCACCCATCAGAAGACCTCTCACCTGCAGAATGCCCTGTTCAATAATGTACTGGGGCTATACCCAGGAACCACAGGGGCATCCATCTTAGATTCCGGTAAAAAACAACTGGCTGAGCTTTACCCGCATATCGATCAGATTGAGAAGTTGAAAGTCAAAATGATTAGACGAGAGGGCGGCGGTTTTCAGATCGAAACGAATAAAGAAAAGATCCGTGCGAAGATCGTGGTAATAGCGGTAGGTTATACTGATCTGATCACGATAAAAGGCCTAGAGCAATTCATAGAACCACACCCGAGAGCGGCCAGTGAAAAGAACAGGATCTGGTTAAAGAACACCGATCACAGAATTGAGAACAACCTCTATGTTGCCGGAACTTTGGCCGGATGGCGAAGCCAGTTTGCCATGGCATCGGGCAGTGGTGCCCATGTGGCTACCGACATTTTAACCCTTTGGAATGGGGGTAAACACACAAAGGTTCACGATAAAGTCGAGAATTAATCGCTCAAGCTCAGTACGCGCTCAAGCATATTGTCGTTGGAATTCAGAACCTGAACAGAAGCTTCACTTCCATAGAGCTGTTCGGCTAAAGTGGCTTTGAGGTATAATTTCATCTCCTCTTTATAAGCTACAAACGGGATGTTGATATTCGCCCTTGCATTCAGATAGCTTTGAAACCGGTCTACTACCTCATCTGTTATCACGAATCCTGAAATGAAGTCCTCCTTTGATAGCCCGCGATAAATACTGCGGTCTTTATCGAGTTCCTCAAAAATGAAGTAATTCATTATGCCTGTCGCCCGGATCCGGTTAATGGTTTCATTCTCCATCTTCATATTTATGGGGACGAATTCATCAGGTATTATTCCACCGCCACCATAAACGGTTTTCCCTCCAGGTGTGGTAAATTTTAAGGAGTCATGCACTTCGATTTTATCGGAATTCGAAAATTCTCCGTTTTGAAGCCTGCGATAGTAATCGTCGTAATAGTCTTTGTTCCCGTTACTGTATGATCGCTGTATAGATCGCCCTGTTGGCGTGTAGTATCGCGATATGGTTAAACGTACCGCGCTGCCATCGCCCAATCCCATCTCGCGTTGCACCAGGCCTTTGCCGTACGACCGACGACCTACAATGGTTCCCTTATCATTATCCTGCAAGGCGCCCGCGATAATCTCACTTGCAGAGGCTGAATTTTCATTGATCAGAACAAAAATCTCCCCATCTTCAAAATCACCCCGGCTTGATGCAAAACTGCGTTCTATCTTGCCTTTTTTGTTTTTTGTGAACAGTATGAGTTTATCGTCTTCGAGGAATTCATCGGCAATACGCTCGGCAATGCCCAGAAATCCGCCTGGGTTATCTCTCAGATCCAG
>JABDPL010000238.1 GCA_013042825.1 Flavobacteriaceae bacterium
GCCCAAAACACCCTGGGTACCCTGTTGAATACAGAAAACAGCTTTGATGGGTACATTCTCTTTTCTCCGAGAACTTCTGAACCCGACAGGAATACCTACCTCATTAATAACTGCGGTGAAGTGATCAATCAATGGTCAAGTACATTCAGAGTATTTAGTACCGACTATCTAATGCCTGACGGGTCCTTATTCCGGTCTGTGATCGATAATCAGTCTACGCTTGACATTCCCGGTAATACCGGGCGCATAGAGCATCTCGACTGGGATGGCAACACTATCTGGGCCCTCACCTATGCCGACACCGATTATAGTTTTCATCACGATTACGTAGTCCTTGACAATGGAAACATCCTGATGTTAGTAGCCAAAAGGCGGACCTTCCAGGAAGCAATTGATAACGGACGTGATCCCGCCACCATAGCACAAAATGAATTATATGAGGAATGTGTTCTTGAAATAGAACCCGTTGGAACCGATGGTTTCAATATCGTTTGGGAATGGAATTCCTGGGATCATCTCATTCAGGATTTCGATAATACCAAATTGAATTTTGGCGTGGTGGGCGACCATCCGGAATTGGTAGATATTAATTTCGGCACGAATTTCGGTGAAGCCGATTGGTGGCATTCCAATGCGTTGAGCTATAGCCCGGAGCTTGACCAGATCATCATATCCAACAGAAACTCTAACGAATTCCTTATCATTGATCATTCCACTACAACGGCCGAGGCCGCCGTTTCCACAGGAGGCAACAGTGGTATGGGCGGTGATATTATTTACAGATATGGCAACCCCCAGTCCTATGATCAAGGGGATGAATCAGACCGAAAACTGTTTGCCCAGCATGATGTACAGTTTATTCCTCCCGGATCCCCCAATGCAGGAAAGATCATGATGTTTAACAACGGACAAGGTTTGGGTTACACGCGAATCCAGATAATCACACCGCCTTATGATGCTCTGAATCAAAATTATACCTATACCGGAGGTGCTTACGAGCCAAATACCGTGGATTGGGAGTATGTCGATCCCGATGATCCCACTAACTTTTTTGCCGCCTTTTTATCGGGCGCTCAGGAACTACCTAATGGCAATTTCCTGATCTGTCACGGACCAGACGGACTCCTGTTTGAGGTTGATCCCGGTTCCAATACAGTCTGGAGCTATCAGAGTCCGGTTGCAAATACCGGTATATTGACCGATGGCGTAGATCCCATAACCGGACAGACCCGGATATTCAGGGCGCTGAAATACCCACCTGACTATCCCGGATTGGACGGCAAGGACCTGACACCCGGTACCGTTATAGAGTTAGATCCGGCCGAGGACAATTGTGTTCTGTTATCAACATCGGATTTCGCTTCAAACACCGGTATCAGTATTCATCCTACCGTTGTGGAGAATTATTTAAATATCAACACCGACCTAACCGCTTTTGAAGTCCGATTATTTTCGATCTCCGGGCAATTGATAAAATCGGAAAAATCAAGTACGTTTTTAGACCTGTCTTCATTGAATTCCGGACTTTATTTTGTTCAGATTTCTGACGGAACCTCGAATTCCACTTTTAAGATCATCAAGAACTAAGTCTATGCAAAAACCTTTCATTTTCCTGATAATCCTAATTGCTCTGCTCGGATGCAACTCCAAGGAAATCGATCGGGAAGCCCGGGCCAAAAGACTCTTGGCAATGACCCTAGAGGAATATAACACTGAAGAGTTCTTTAAATCAACAGTGACCTTTAATATGGGGGAACTCGAATATAAAATGGTTCGTGACGGGGTTATTACCGATTTTGAAGTGACCAGACAGGTAGATAGCTTAACATACAAAGCGGTATACAAAAACGGATACAGGGCCTATTTAATCAACGATAGCATACAAGCTGAAACCAGTTACAGTAATTTATTCATCGATATCAGACTTGAAGGGATAATGTATTTTTTTACCTTGCCTCGTGAGTTCGATCGAAACTACGTACATCTGAAGCAATTGGAAGACGTTATCATTAAAAAGAAAACCTATCACGCTGTTCATGTTAGTTTTACACGTGTATCTGAGGATGATCCCGAGGATGAGCTCATCCTGTATATCGATCCAGACACCAACCACATTAAATATTTTGCAGAGTTCCATCAATTTACAGCGGCTAAAAAGAATGTTTTCAAAGTAGCACATAATTTCAGAAGGATAGATAGTCTGTTGTTTGCCGATTACTATGTTCTTGTTCCGAGAAAGGAGGACCAAAACGAAAAACTCGACGATCTTTATAAACTGTATAATGCAAACAATATGGATGAGCTACCTTCTCTGATCTTTGAGAATATCGAGGTTGAGCGAACTAAAAACTAAATTGTATACTTTCGAGGGTTACGAGGATTTTCCATTTAAATACTGAAGAAACCATCGTCTCATTCAGATGGTTTTTTTAATTTTACCGATGATTCAATATCCGAAATACATGCGTACCTCATTCCCGATTTTCATATTGTTTTTACTATTAATCCTTAGCCTGGGCTGCCAACAAGATAAGCCCGGTAAAACAGAGAATGATTATTCCGATGAATCTAAAACATCTGAAAGTTACCCTGAGTTTATAAAAATTAATTCTGAAATGAGTAATATCGCATTCGTAAATGCGATTACCCACGATGTGGCTACTAAATTCAACCTTTTCGATTACGATTATTTCTACAATGGCTCTGGAGTTGGTGTTGAAGATCTCAATAATGACGGTCTGAAAGATATTTTCTTCTGTGCTAACCAGGTTGAGAACAGGCTTTATGTCAATACCGGGGATCTGACATTCAAAGACGTTACCGAAACCGCTAACATCAATGAGAATAAATTCTGGTCGAGCGGGATTACCTTTGTCGATATCAATAGCGATGGCTGGATGGACATCTACATCTCCCAGGGTGGTCCGCATGAACCGGAGAAAAGAAAAAACATTCTTCTGGTTAATCAAAAGGACCTGACCTTTAAGGAATCTGCTGCTGAATACGGGCTGGATGATCCCGGAATCAGTACCCAGAGTGCATTCTTTGATTTTGATAAGGATGGTGACCTCGATTGTGTGGTGATGAATGAAAATGATTACTACGGCACCGATCCCGACCGGTTTTACAATATCCTGAGCGATAAAAACCTTTTGTTGCAGAATTGCAGCCATCTCTATGAGAATCGTTCCGGAAAATTTATAAATATCACCGAGAAAGCCGGGATGTTAAAACCCACATTCGGCCTGGGACTCTGCGTTAGTGATATTAATGACGATAGCTGGCCGGATATCTACATCGCCAATGATTATTACGTACCCGATGCCATGTATATCAATAATGGTGATGGCACATTCACCGATCAGATAAAAGCGAATACCAATCAGATATCATTTTACGGCATGGGTCTTGACATAGCCGATATCAATAATGATAATCTTAAGGATATTTTCGTTCTCGATATGGCTTCAAGCGACCACGTGCGATCGAAAACCCTGATGGCATCTATGAATGTCCCCCAATTCAATTTACTGACGAACGACCTGGGCTTGCAAACGCAATATATGTTCAATTCGGTTCAGCTGAATATGGGGAACGACACCTATACCAATATTGCGCAATTCACAGGAATGTCGAAAACCGACTGGAGCTGGGCAACCCTGGTATTCGATATGGATCACGATACAAAGGAAGATATATACGTCAGCAATGGCTACCGGCGGTATGCGCTCGACAACGATTCAAGAATGCGCATTGCGCGGGCCAAGCAGCAATACCGCGGTGAAGTACCTCTTGCCCTCAAGGACCAGATATATAATGATCTCCCTTCGGAAAAACTACCCAACATCCTCTACAAGAATAAGGGCGATTTGAAATTTGAGAATATCACCGCCTTCACCGCCATCAATGAACCGTCATTCTCGAATGGTGCGGCATATTCCGATCTGGATAATGATGGCGACCTCGATATTGTAGTCAATAATATGGATATGGAAGCCTTCCTGTTTAAAAACATGGCTGTAGAAAATTCCGTTGGTAATTATTTGAAGATAATTCCTGAAGGCAAGCTATCTGAAACATTTGCCAAAGCCAGGATCACCATAGGCGACCTGAGTAAAACCAAGGAATCAAAACGCGTACGAGGCTATATTTCCGCTGTGGATAACACCATACATTTCGGGCTTGGAGATGCGGAAACCGTTGATTCCGTAGTTATAAGCTGGCCCTCCGGCAAGCAGCAACTGCTTACTAATGTCGAAGCTAACAGCACGCTAACAGTTAAAGAGGAGGATGCAAAACAGGCATCGGAAAAGAAATCAAGGGAACGATTAATTCAAACCGCTTCCGGGCTGATCGACTATGCTCATGTTGAGAATCCCTTCAATGATTTCCGGAAGGAAGTCCTTCTTCCATTTAAACAATCAACACAGGGCCCGATAATTACCGAGGGCGACGTAAATAACGATGGTAAGACCGATCTTTATATCGGTGGTGCCTACAACCAGGCCGGAGAATTATTCATTCAAAGCGATAGCGGTTTTACCAAAATGCAGAATCCGGTGTTCGAAGCTGATAAATTACACGAAGACATGTCGGCGGTTTTCTTCGATATCGACGGAGACGGGGATGACGATCTTTATGTGGTTAGCGGCGGTAGTGAGTTCATCGAACGGTCAGAACCCCTGGTAGATCGTATCTACAGGAATGATGGCAGCGGAAAATTCGAAAAGTTTAGCGGCACTGAGATTGACAATTACCCGGTTAGCGGAAAGGCTGTGGCCAAAATTGATTATGATAACGATGGTGACCTTGATATCATTCTAGGCAACAGGATCATACCGCAAAAATATCCCCTGCATGAACCGTCTATTGTTTATGAGAACGACGGCGGAATCCTGAAAAATGTAACTGGTACTGTTGCTCCTGAGTTTGAAGATTTTGGCATGGTTAACGATATCATCACTACTGATTTCAATAACGACGGCTGGGAAGATTTTATAGTTGTTGGTGAGTGGACGCATATCGGACTATTCAGAAATGATCAAGGTTCATTTACCGACATCTCGTCCCTTAGTGGTTTAGACGCCCAACTGGGGTGGTGGTTCAACGTAACGGAGACCGATCTCAATAATGACGGTCTGAAGGATTATTTCGTTGGAAACATAGGAAAGAATATAAAATTCAAGGTGGAAGATGGTAAGCCGCTTCGTGTGTATGCAGATGATTTTGATGAAAACGGGACTCATGATGTGGTGCTGAGTTATAAATATAACGACGTTTTTGTTCCGGTTCGCGGTAAGGAGTGTTCAACCCAGCAAATGCCGTTTATCTCTGAAAAAATGCCGACTTACCAGGAATTCGCGAACGCCACCCTTGAAGATATTTATGGTGAAAAGATCCTGACCGCCTATGAGCGGGAAGTCAACCAATTCAACCATTTGATACTATTAAATACCGGTGACGGTAAATTTAAATCCATAGTTCTTCCCAATATGGTTCAAACCATGCCCGTTATGGATGCCGAAAGCTTTGATTTTAATAAAGATGGATTTGATGACCTGATTGTTGTGGGCAACATTTACAATACGGAAGTTGAGACCCCACGACTTGATAACCCATACGGACTCATATTGATCTCTGATGGCAAATCAAATTACAGGGTTTTAGGTCCTGAGGAAACCGGGTTTTATATCGATGGCAATGCCAAATCGGTTGCCCTGGTTAGTATTAATAATTCTGATCATATTATTGT